>NZ_JBHJQP010000043.1:0-48141 GCF_042262625.1 Streptomyces sp. NPDC056347
GCCACGGCCCGCGCGGGCGTGGACGGCAGGTCCCCGCCCCCGCGAGCCCGACTCCCGTACCTCCGCGCCGTCGCCGCTCTCGCGAAAGTTGTGTCTGTCATGTCCGTCGCCCCCACCGCCCTGGACCGGCTCGTGAACGCCTCGAACCTTCCGACCCTGGGTCTCGAGCTGCCCCTCGACAACGACTGGGGCGCGACCCGGCTGCGTGCCGACCGGGCCGCGGGCCGCCCCTTCGGCGTCCCGGATCTGACCCGTCATGCCGAACTCGCCCGTCTGGCGGACCGGCTGGGCTTCGCCGGGCTCTGGGTGCGGGACGTTCCCCTCTACGATCCCGAACAGTTCGGTGACGCCGGCTCCGTCTTCGAGACGTTCACACACCTCGGGCACCTCGCGGCCGTGACCGAGCGGGCCGTGCTCGGGACCGCGGCCGTCGTCCTGCCGCTGCGGCAGCCGCTGCTGGTCGCCAAGGCCGCCGCCACGGTGGACGTGCTTTCCGGCGGCCGGTTCGTCCTCGGCCTCGCGAGCGGGGACCGGCCCGTCGAGTACCCCCTGTTCGGGGAGGACTTCCAGGGTCGCGGCGCCACGTTCCGCAAGGGCGTGGAGATCCTGCGTGCCGCGTGGGCGCGGCACACCGACGACGCGGGCATGGAACTGCCCGGGCTCGGTCTCGGCGCCGACCGCCGTCTGGACGTCCTGCCCAAGCCGACGGGCCCGTCCGTGCCTCTCGCCATCGCCGGACACGCCCAGCAGTCGGCCGAGTGGATCTCGCGGAACGCGGACGCGTCCCTCAACTACCCGCGCCCGCTGGAGGCCCTGCGCCTCAGGACACGGGAGTGGCAGGAACTGACCGCCGGCACGTCCAAGCCGTACCTCACTCCCATGCAGCTGGACCTCACCGAGTCGCCCTCCACAGCGGCGACCCCGATCCGGCTCGGGCTGCGCACCGGCCGCCAGGCCCTGATCGATCATCTGCGGGCGATGGGCGAACTCGGCGTCGCCCATGTCTCCTTCAACCTCCGTCCCGGCAACCGCCCCGTGGAAGAGGTTCTCCACGAGCTCGCCGAAACGGTCCTGCCGCACTTCCCCTCCCCCGGCACGGCGGCCGGGACCGACGCCGCCGGCCCGGTCGCTTCCTGAGCCGGGCAGCGCTCGCCCGAGTACGGGGGTGCCGGGCTCCCTCCGGACGCCGTCGGCCGTAGCCGCCCCGGAGAGGCACCACCGCGGCCGGGCCGGGAACGCGCCGTCGGCAGAGCGCCGTCCTGAACGGCCCGGAGAGCACCGCGACCGCCGCCACCGGCCGTGGCCGACGCCCGGACCCCGCCCGGCCCGGTTCGGCCAGGCCGCACGTCCGGGCCGGCCCCGTCACAGGTTTCGGCCCCGTCACCGGCACGGCTCCTCGAACCGTACGGCCCGGCCCGGCCCGTGCACCCCGCCGCCCCGTTCCGGGAGCACCTGAACGGGCCAAGGGCCGTCCCGCGATCCCGGGCGGATGCGCGGCAACGGCCGCGGCGCCCCACCCCGCTGCCGGAGCACCCGTGCGCGTCCGCTGCGAGCGGCCTCCCGCCGCCCTGTGATCGCACGCCGGACGGCACCTCTTGCGGACGGACACGGCCGGCCGGGGCCCGCGTTCGCCGTGCGGCCCCGCACTCCGACGGCAATTGTTTGTTCCGGCTGTCCACGGCGCCCGTGCGCATGCCTGCGCCGCCCCGCTGTCCGGCCCGGCGAGCCGCAGTGCGAAGACCTCGGGCTTTCCGAGAAGGGCGAGGAAGGAGGCGCAGGGCATGGAGGCGTACACCCGGATGGTGTGGCAGGTGCTGCCGGTCACGGGCCGCCGCGGCGCGGAACCCGGCCCGCGAGGGCTTCACGGCCGCGGCGCACGGCTTCCCCCGGGTCGGACGGGGGCCTGACCGGGAGGGGCGGCCGCGCGGGCTCGTTCGTACCGGCGAAGCCGCCGCGGGAGTTCGTGCCGGCGCCGGAACGTCCCCGCGGGCCGCCGGCCACGGTGAGGACCGGTCGGGCCACCGCCGTGGCCGTCGGGGGATTCGCCCCGCAGCCGGGCGGCATGGTCATCGGCGGGGCGACGCGCACTTCACCGGCGCCCGCCGCCGCGGGCGGGGCGGCGCGGGAACGAATCGGACACGGTCCGCCACCGATGGGCCGCCACCACTTCTGGAGAGGTACTCACCCGATGCAGATCGATCTCAGCGGACGTGTCGCCCTGGTCACCGGGTCGACCGCGGGAATCGGCGAAGCCACCGCGCGGGCGCTGGCCTCCGCCGGGGCCGATGTCGTGGTCAACGGCCGTAACGCCGGCCGCGTCGCCGAAACGGCGGAGCGGATCGGCGGGCGCGGCATCACGGCCGATGTAGGGACCGCCGAAGGAACGGCCGACCTGGTCCGGCAGCTGCCCGAGGTCGACATCCTGGTCAACAACACCGGCGTCTTCGAGACCAAGCCCGTGTTCGAGATCCCCGATGCGGACTGGCTGCGCCTCTACGAGGTCAACGTGCTCTCCGGCGTGCGCCTGGCACGCCACTACGCGCCGCGGATGGCCCGGCGCGGGTGGGGTCGCGTGATCTTCGTCAGCAGCGAGGCCGGCTTCCAGCCGCCGACGGACATGGTCCACTACGGAATGACCAAGACGGCGCAGCTGGCCGTGTCCCGCGGCATGGCCCAGGAGGTCGCCGGCACCGGGGTCACGGTGAACTGCGTGCTGCCCGGGCCGACGATGAGTGACGGCGTGCTGGCCATGTTCGACGAGCTCTATCCCGGTCTAGACGCCGGTGAGCAGGAGCGGCGCTACCTGGCCGAGAACCGTGCGTCCTCGTCGCTGCTCAAACGCCTGATCCGCCCCCACGAGGTGGCCAGCATGATCACGTACGTGGCGTCGGAGCAGGCCTCGGCGACCACGGGCCGGGCGCTCGGCGCCGACGGCGGCGTCGTCCCCACGATCGTTCCCTGAAACGGGTGCCCGGCACGGCGGCCGGTCCCGTGCCGGACGGCTCGTATCCGACGCGTGCGCGGGGTGATCCGCCGTGCCGGCCCGCCGCGTCCTGTGGGGTCCCAACGCACCCCCTTGCATTATCCGGCGTCTGCAATTATTGTTCTTACACATAAGGCGCTCATGCATCTAAATGCACAGCCCGGCCCCAGCAGGACGCCACCGCGCATCCGCCGCATGGTTCCGCCGGCAGAGCCGCCGACCACGGAGGCATCCGTTCCCACTCATGCCTCGTCCCCGTGCCGGGGATCCCCACCCCGGTTCCACTGATCGAAAAGGCATCGTCATGTCCCTCAAGAACATCCTTCCCGGTCGTCTCGGTTTCGGTACGGCTCCGCTCGGCAACATGTTCCGCGCGATTCCCGACGAGGAGGCCCGCGCCACCGTCGAGGCCGCCTGGGACCAGGGCATCCGCTACTTCGACACCGCCCCGTTCTACGGGTCCGGCCTTTCCGAGCAGCGTCTGGGCGAGGTCCTGTCCGCCAGGCCGCGCGACGAGTACGTCCTGTCGACCAAGGTCGGCCGGGTCATCCTCGACGAGGTGGAGGAGGGGGCCCGCGACCTGGGTGAGAAGGGCGGGATCTTCGAGCACGGCAACCCGAACAAGATGCTGCACGAGTGGACCGCCGAGGCCACCGAGCGTTCCATCGAGGGCTCGCTGAAGCGCCTGGGCGTCGACCGCCTGGACATCGTCTGGGTCCACGACATCGCGCAGGACTTCCACGGCGACCTGTGGGTGCAGAAGTTCGAGGAGGCCCGCACCGGCGCCTTCCGTGTCCTGTCCCGCCTGCGGGACGAGGGCGTCATCAAGGCCTGGGGCCTGGGCGTCAACAAGACCGAGCCGATCGAGATGACCCTCGCCCTGGACGAGCCCAAGCCCGACGGCTTCCTCCTCGCCGGCCGCTACACCCTCCTGGACCACGAGCACGCCCTGCAGCGCCTGCTGCCCATGGCTCAGGAGCAGGGCGTCGGCATGGTCGTCGGCGGCCCCTACAGCTCCGGCATCCTCGCCGGCGGCGCCCACTTCGAGTACCAGAAGGCCCCCGCCGAGATCATCGCGAAGGTGAACCGCCTCAAGGAACTCACCGCTAAGCACGGCATCTCCATCAAGGCCGCAGCCCTCCAGTTCTCCCTGGCCCACCCGGTCTCCGCCGCCGTCGTCCCCGGCGCCACCAAGCCCAGCCGCATCGCCGAGGACATCGCCGCCCTCAACGAGAAGATCCCGGCCGCGTTCTGGCACGACCTGCGCACCGCCGGCCTGGTCAGCCCGGCCGCCCCGCTCCCCAACAACGCCTGACCCACACCCCACACCCCCCACCTCCCCCCACACGCAGTAAGCAGGAGTTCCACCATGGCTTCCACGTCCGTCTCCCGTATCGTCCCCGCCTCCCCCGACAAGGTCTGGGCCCTCATCGGCGGCTTCGACGCCCTGCCCGACTGGCTCCCCTACATCCCCGAGAGTGTCGCCGTCGAGGGCGGCCGGGTCCGCCGCCTGAAGAACCCCGAGGGCGAAGTCATCATCGAACGCCTCGTCGACTTCAACGAGACCGAACGCCAGTACAGCTACGCCATCCTCCAGGCCCCGTTCCCGGTAGACGACGGATACGTCTCCACCATCCGCGTCCACACCGTCCCCGGCCGCGACGACGTCGCCGAGGTCCAGTGGTCCGGCCGCTTCCACCCCAAGGGCACCGCCACCGACCAGGAAGTCGTCGACCTCTTCACCGGCATCTACGCCGACGGCCTCGACGCCCTCCACAAGACCCTCTCCGCCTGACACCCCGGAGTCACCACCGCATCCAGCCGCACAGCCCGGGTACGCCTCCACGCACCCGGGCTGCGGTGCGTCCGGGCGTATCGGGCGGCCGGCGGGCCCCGGCGTGAGCGGGCAGGCGCAAAGTGCGCCCGCGCGCCCCCGGGGCAAGGCGTTCCGTCCGGTGGCCGGGGTAGCCAGTGGGCGTCCACCGATTGCCGTGCCGCGCACCGTGGTCGTCGCACCGTTCGCCCGGGAAGGAGCCGTGACCGCCCCACCGGCGGCACTCGGTACGACACCGCTGGTCCGGCACGGCGAAGGCACCGGGCGGGGCCGTCGCATCCGCCCCGTGCCGCCCGCGCACCAGCCGAACGTGCGCGCTCCTTCCCACGACGCGAAAGGAACCGCCCGTGCTTCCGCCGACCCCCCAGAGGCCGCCCACCGCACCGGGCGGTCTGCCGCTGCTGGGGCACCTCATGCCCCTGCTCACCGACCCCCTGGCCCTTCTGGCCGCGCTGCCGCGCCAGGGCGATGTCGTGGAGCTCCGCTTCGGCCGGACCCCGACCTACGTGGTGTGCTCACCCCAGGCGGCCCAGCAGGTCCTCAGGAACGCCGACCACGGTTTCGACAAAGGGGGCGTGTTCTACGAGAACATGCGGTCCGTCGTCGGAGACGGCATGGCCACCTGCCCCCTGTCACAGCACAAGCGGCTCCGCCGGCTCGCCCAGCCCGCCTTCCACACGGACCGGATGACCGGCTACGCCCGCACCATCCGGAGCCAGGTGCGTGCTTTCACCGCCGGCTGGCGCCACGGGCAGGTGCTGGACGTGCTCGCGCAGATGCGGTCGCTGGCCATTCACTCCAACCTCGCGACGATGTTCGCCCGCCGGGAGTTCGGCACCGAGGTGGCGGGGCTGCGGAAGGCCGTCACCGGTTTCGTCGACCACCAGACCGTTCTGCGCATGATCGCCCCCGGCCTCAACCGGCTGCCCACGGTGCGCAATCACCGCTACCGCAGATGCGAAGCCGCGCTGCTGCGCTTCCTGGACGAGGAGATCGCCGCCTACCGTGAGGACGGCGAGGACCACGGCGACCTGATGTCCATGTTCACCACCTCCGCCGACAGCGACCCGCTCAGCGACCGGGAGGTGCGCGACACCGCCATGACCGTGCTCCTGGGCGGGGTGACGGCCAACGCCGTCGGCCACGCCTGGGCCCTGTACCAGCTCTCGCGGGACGCCGGGCTGGACGCCGCGGTGGCGCAGGAGGCGCAGGCCGTCACCGGCCTGGAGCAGGGGTGCCCGGTGGCCGAGGTGATGGACCGGCTTCCCCTGACCCGGGGCGTCGTCGCCGAGGTCCTGCGGCGGCGTGACCCCAGCTGGATCTTCCCGCGCGTGGCCGTCAAGGACACCGTCGTCGGTCCGTGGCGGATTCCGGCCGGCGCGCAGGTGCTGCTGAGCCCCTATGTGCTGCACCACCGCCCCGATCTGTTCCCCGCCCCGGAGAACTTCGACCCTCACCGGTGGGACGGGCGCGACCCGCACCGCACCCAGGGGTGGCTGCCCTTCGGGGCGGGGGCGTCCAAGTGCATCGGCTACGAACTCGCCTTCATGGACCTGACCCTGTCCCTCGCCTCCATCGTCCGCTCCTGGCGCCCGCGGCCCGTCCCCGGCTCCGTACGCCCGCGGCCCCGGCTCCATCTGGAGCCCCACGGCCTCACCCTGCAACTGGCCGAGCGGGCCTCCCGCTGATCCCTCACGGGCCGGGCCGTGCTCGCCCCGGAGGCTCCGGACGGGCTCCGGGGCGAGGGCCCGTGGCGCGTGCTGTCGCGGTCTTTTGGCGCGGCCGGGTTACTTGGCGCAGGTGCGGTCGCGGGCGGGGAGGCGGCCGGTGGCGAGGTAGGAGTTGACGGTGGAGTCGATGCAGGCGTTGCCGTAGGCGCCGTAATTGACGTGCTGGTTGGCGCCGTTGAGGGTGAGGAGGCGCGAGCTGGGCAGACGGTCGTGCAGGGCGACGCTGTTGGTGTAGGGGACGCGGGGGTCACCGGTGGAGGCGACGATCAGGGCCCGGGTGTCGTGGCTGACCCGGACGGGTGCCTCGCGGGGGCGGTCCCAGAAGGCGCACGGGGTGATGCTCTCGGTCAGCGGGGCGAACAGCGGGTGGGCGGCGCGGCCGCTCTCGATGTCGCGCCAGTACGTCTCGGGGTCGCGCGGGGCGGCGACGTCGCCGCACAGGATCGCGGTCTGGGCGCTGGCGACGGGGGAACCGGCAGGGGTGAACACGCTGCGCATCAGGGCGGCGAAGGCGGGCGGCAGGGTGGTGGGGCGGCCTTCGGCGGCCCGGGCGAGCAGGGCCATGTGCTCGGCCAGGGAGGCGCGTGCCGGTTCGGTCTCGTCGGCGAGCTCGGTGAAGAGCAGGGCGGGGACCTGGCTGTTGTCGAGGCGGAAGACGTCGGGGGCGGTGCCGACGGTCAGCGGTTCGCGGGTGGAGGCGGCGATCACGCCGTCGAGAGTGGCGCGCACCTGTTGGCGGGTGCGGCCGAGGCCGTAGGTGGCGTCACGCGCGGCCGTCCAGTCGGCCCAGTCGTCGTACGCCTTCTCGTTCTCCGCGTCGGCTCCCTTGAGGAGGCGGGGGTTGTAGCGGTCGGGGTCCAGGGCGCTGTCGAGGACGACCCGGTCGTAGCGCTTGGGAAACATCTGGGTGTAGGCCGTGCCCAGGTAGGTGCCGTAGGAGAAGCCCAGGTAGGAGATCTTCCGCTCGCCGAGGACGCTGCGGACGACGTCGATGTCGCGGGCGGTGTTGCGTGTGGTGACGTGGGGCAGGAGCGGGCCGTTGGTGGTGCGGCACCGCTGTGCGACGTCCTTAGCGCGGGCCGTCTGGCGGTCGAAGCCGGCCCGGTCGGGGCCGGCCGACAGCAGGCCGGGGCCGGAGGTCAGGCCGCAGTCCAGGGGGGTGCTGCGGCCGGTGAAGCGCGGGTCCATGCCGATGAGGTCGTAGCGGGCGCCGGTCTCCTTCATCATGGGGCGCACGAGGAGCCCCGTGCCGAGGGCCGGGCCGCCCGGGCCGCCCGGGTTGATCAGGAGGGAGCCGATCCGGTGGCGGGTGTCGGTGGCCTTCAGACGGGATATGGCGACGGTGATGGCCCTGCCGCGGGGCTTGCTGTAGTCGAGCGGTACGGTCACGTCCGCGCAGCGTGCGCCCGCGGCGTCGAGGGCGCGGCCCGTCTCGTCGTCCGCGTTCTGGGTGCAGCCGTGCCAGTGGGGGCGCTGCTGGTAGTAGCGGCCGAGCCCGGCCGCAGGGGCCGCGTCGGCGGATGCGGGCGTCGCGGCGGGCGCGGCGGGCGCGGTGACCAGGCCGGTGGTGAGGCCGGCAGCGAGGACGAGTCCTGCGGCCGAGGCGCGCCTCACGGCGGTGCCGGGGGTGATCATGGTGCTTCTCCTGACGGTGACGGACACGGCCGGCCCGGAGAGTGTCCGGGCCGTGCCGGTCGAGCCTTTCAACGCACCCCGCCCGGCCGCATCGCCGTGCGGCATGAACCGGTGGTACGTCAGGTGCATCAGGTCGGGCCGTCGGCGTACGCCCTGTGTACCACCGCCCGTGCCCGGACACGGCGGGGTACGGCATGGGGGAACGTCAAGCAGGAAGCCCCATGGGCCGGTTGGCCATGCCCGGGCCCGCGGCCGAGGTGTCCGGGGAGCGGTTCGGTGAGCCGGTGACGCCTCCTGCGGTGCGGCGGCGTGGCGGCGCGGTGCGGCGCGTCATGGCCCCGGCATCGTGTCTCCGCGGGCCGTCACGGAACAGGGCCGGGCGGGGTCGCGGGCACGGGGAGGGCCCCGCCCCGGAAGATCCTTCACCGGGGCGGGGCCGCCGCGTCACGAGACCAGGCCGGCTCCCTCCAGCTCGGTCAGCCGCACGGTGCACAGGCCGCCGCGCTCGGCCTTCACCTCCGTCACCTTCAGCTGTGTCCCCGGCGCGAGGATGTACTCCTCCTCCCCCGTGAACGCGGAGAACCGCCGGATCCCCACCGCTCGCGCGGGTGTCACCTCGAACAGCGTCCGCCGGCCGCGTCCGCCGAGGAACGCGCGGGCCACACCCAGCTCGGACGTGCACGAGGACACGCCCCACCACGTCACCGTCCGCCCCAGCGGGTACTGGGACCGCAGGTCCAGCGCCACACCACGCCACAGCGGCCGTGTCCGCGCCGGCAGCGCCTCCATCGCCGAGAACAGCAACCGCAGGTACGGCAGGTACGGCACCACGCGTTCGCGGTCCGAGGAGCGCAGCACGGCGTTGATCTCGCGGTAGAAGCCGGACTCGCAGGTGTACAGGTAGAGGGCCGAGATCGCGTCGGCCGACAAGGTGCCCGCGACGTCCCCCGGCTGCGCGCCCGCGGCCGTCGTTTCCGCGGCCTTCGTCTCTCCGAAGCGGCTCGACAGGTCGATGTGCCGGTCCAGGTTCGCGAGCACCTGCGAGACCGGCTCGACGGCCTTCCGGAAGTCCATCAGCGGTGTGTCGAAGACTCCGGTGACGGGCGGCAGGGCGAGGCCCTCGTCCTTGACGCTGGTGAGCCGCTCCAGATACAGCTGGTGCAACTCCATCGTGGACGTGATGAACGCGCCCATCCGCTGTGCGACGTCGCCCCCTTCCGGCCCGCCGGTCTTGCCCGTCCCCCGGTCCCAGCCCTTCTGCGGCAGCCAGTCGACCGGCTCGGCTCCCACCGCCGCCAGGGCGTCGTTCACCTGGGCGAAGTGGTCGCCCTCGCAGAACAGATCCCCCTGTGCGGCCGGATTGGCGTGGTCCAGGTGGCGGACCTGCACCCCCGGGTACTTCTTCTCCAGCCGCTGGACGACCCTCTTCAGGCTCCGGGCGTGCGCGCCCCACCAGGCGAACACCACTCCCCGGTCGTCCTCCTCCGCCGCGTCCTGCTTCGCCCGGAGGATCTCCTCGAGGATCTGCTCGGTCACGGGGCGCCAGAACGATGTGTGCCGGTCGGTCGGCATCGCGCCGTCCGTGCTCGCCGTGAGGGACGCGTTCAGCAGCAGTACGCCCTGGGTGAGCATCGCCTGGAACCACTCGGGCGGCTGGACCGTGTCCTCCTTCTTCAGCAGGGCACGGACATCGGCGATCGGGGTCTTCTTGGCTATGCCGTACTTCCACATCGCGGCCGCCTTGATGAGGCAGCGGATGCTGACGACCCGGCCGAACTGACTGTCCTTCCAGTTGTTGAAGGTGTTGTCGAACATCGCGATGCCGGTCGCGCTCTCCGCCCGCGGATAGGGGTTCTGTCCGAAGACGACCACCTTCCACTTCTCCGGCGGATGCGGCTTCAGTGCCTGGAAGGTCAGCTCGCGCACCGGAACGACCTCCGGGCTGCGCTTCGGGCCGATGAAGTCGGCGGCTCCCGGCTGCGCCTCGATCACCGGTCCGAGCAGCGGCAGCCACGGCTCGCCGCCACCGGTGAACAGGCCGGCCAGGTCCAGCGGATCACTGGCCGGGGATCCGGCATCGCCCGCGGCCGTCACGTCGGCATCACTCACGAGGGTGGAACTCCCGGTACTCGGGCCGGACGCCTTCGCGGGCGCCCCGGCATGCTGAACAGGTGCGGCGGGCTCGTTGCCGGTGTCCGCGTTCTGGGCGGCACCGGCCTGCGAGGTCTTCGGGTCGGTGACGGGCTTCGGATCGGTGACGGATTTCGTGTCAGTGACGAAAGGAAGGCCGCTGCGGCACGTTGATCCGGACCCGCCGCGCGGACCCCGCTCCCTCGATGTCGTCGAGCTGCCCCAGCACGGCGGCCCGCAACTCGTCGTAGTCCGCGAAGCCGTGGTCGTGGAAGAGGGTGTAGCCCGTCCACATCAGGTTGGCGCACACCTTCGCGGGCACCTGCCCGGTCTGCGCGCCCATCCCTACGAGGGCCACCGACCGGATGCTGCCCGGCTTCGCCCGGTTCTGCAGATGCACGGCCTGGAAGGCTGCCGCGCAGGCCAGCGCCACGTTCATGGTGTGGCTGACGTTCTGCGACGACTGGCGCATGGTGGGTGTCGAGATCAGGTACCGGGGTGTGTCCGCCCCGGACGGGACGCACACCGCGCTGCCCACCGGCAGCCGTCCGCCGAACCGGTCACGGATCGCCCGCTGCACCCGCACCTGGATGCCCGCACCGAGGTACCGCTTGACGACGGCGTCGACCCCACCGTCCATCCGGCCGCGCTCGTTGGTGGGGGAAACCCAGGCGTCCGCATCCACATCGAGAAGGGAACCCCGCCTGATCCCGACCTCCGGCGTGTCCGCGAACGCGGACCGCCAGGCCGTCACCACCTCGTCATTGACATCGACCAGGACGACGTCCAACGCATGCCTGAAACCCACGAATTCACTTCTCCCATCCAGTGATCCCGAACAACTCCGAAGCTACCGCGCACCACTGACAACGCCGTTCGACCAGGCTGTTCGAGCGGGGAGGGAGGGACGGGGTGCCGGAAGTGCCGGGCTCACGGAAGCCGTGGGTCCCGGTTCAAGGGCCTGCGGCCCGGGCCGCCGGGAGCGAGGAGGATGGTGTTCCGGAAGGCGGGCAGGTCCCGTGGGAGCATCCCGGGCGGCGGGCAGGCGGCTTCGGCGGCGCGGACCGCCCGTCCCGCGCGGCGCGCTTCGCCCCGGGTCGGCCGCGAACGCGTCGGACGGCTGCCGCGCCGGGCCGGCCCCGTCAGGGCCGGGACGGGGCTTCAGCCTCGTTGCGACGCGCCGCCAGGGTCTGCCGAAGCCCAGGGGTACGCCCGCAGCTTTGCACGGAGGGCCCGCTCCGCCTCCCGGCGGGCGCCTTCGTCACCGGGCGCGGCCGTCACTCCTGCCGGCACCGCCCGCCCCTGTAGTGCCGTGGCCGGCCGTTCCCGCACGGGCCGGACGACGCCGGTGGCTTCTCTCCTGCCCGGAGCTCGTCACTGCCCCCCGTGAGCAGCCCGATCGCCGGAGCGGCGAGATCCGCCTCCCCGTTCTCCCCCGTGTCCTGTGCCGCTCCGGCACCGTCGGTACGCGCCGGACCGGGTGCCGCATGCCGGAGACGGCAGCAAGCGACCGGCCGTCTACAGGCGTTCCTGCACCCATGAGGAGCAGCGGACGCGGGTGACGCAGACCTTCCACTCCAGGAGCGCGCCGGGCCAGTCGTAGGGAAGGTAGACGTCCTTCCACGTGCCGTTGCCCGTGTCGTTCTCGAACTCGTCCCAGTAGGTGTCCACGTGCCAGCTGATGAATACGGTGTGGCCGTCGGGTTCGGTGTCGCCCAGGCCGAACATGACCTTCCCCGGGTCGAAATAGCCGTAGGCGCCCGTGATGACCCTGCTCTCGGCCGAGGCCGGCGACGTCACTCCCACGGCTGTCGCCAGGGCGACCGCCAGTACGGCGAAGAGGCGGGCGAGGTGTTTCACCGGGGTCGCCCGTCGGCTGACGGGCGACGGGTCGGCATCGCCGGTGGTCCGTCCGGTGCGTTGCATGGTTCCTCCCGTTCTCCGGTCCGTCGGCCGTTCGAGGACCGGATGTGTCTCCTGAAGCGGATTCACATCCTGGTGGCGGCCCGGGCAGGGCACTTGGCCCTGCGTGCCGGGCTACTTGGCCAAAGGTGCCGCATGAGGAGCGTCGCCGGATCCGGCGCGGTGCCGGAAGGCGCGGGGACTGAGCCCGTACGCCGTCCGGAAGGCGCGGCTGAATTCGGCGGGTGCGGGAAATCCCCAGCGGGCCGCCAGGGCGGCGATCGGGTACCCGGCCAGCCGCGGGTCCGCGAGATCGGCACGGCAGCGCTCCAGGCGGCGCCGCCGGATCGATGCCGCCACGGTCTCCGACCGGTCCTCGAAGAGCCGGTGGAGCGAGCGGAGGGATATGTGATGGTGCGCGGCGAGGTGAGCGGCGGTCAGGTCCGCGCTGCCGAGGTTGCTCTCGATGTAGCAGTCGATCCGTGTACGGAGGACCTGCCGGTGGGACTCCGGCGATTGCAGGTGCTGGGTGTCGGAGTGTTCGGCGAGGAACGCGGCGGCGAGATCGACCGCGATCGTTCCCAGGCGTAGTCGTTCGCCCGTGCCGAGTTCGGCCGCACGGTCCCGGACGGTGGTCAGGTACTGGCAGAGAACCTGACCGGTCACTCCGGTCGGGACGAGCTGCCGGGCCAGGACCCGGTCGATCCGGCCGGCGGCCGGCGGAAGGACGTCCCTGGGGATCCGTAACAGCGTGACGCGGCCCTGCCCCCGTTCGTCCGGAACGAGGGTGTCCAGGGGGTGGGAGGTGTCGAAGAGCACCAGGCTGCCCGTGGCGATCTCGGCCTCGTTGTCGTGCTGCCGGGTGATCATCGGACTGCCGTCGATCAGGGCGAGCTGATACGTCTCCGGGTCGTCGCGTCTGATGTGGCGCAGTGTCCGTGCGGCCCGGAGCGATTCGAAGACGAGGTGAGCGACCTGAACGGTACCCAGGTCCGCCACGGTGACGCGGGCTTCGAAGCCGTGGGCGTGCGCACTGCTGAGGGAGAAGGGCGCGACGTTCTCCCTCACCAGCTCGACGAACCACTCGAACCTGTCGCCCCGGGGCAGTTCGCCGCTCGACAGCGAGACCGGGGCACCGGCATCCCGGCTGCCTGCCGGCACCTGCTCCTGCGACATGGTCACCATCATGGGCGTGGCACCCGTGGCGCGGCAACTGTCCTCCTGTCGGCGGGCGTTCCGCTCGGTGGTGTGCGGGGCAGGGCCGCGTCGGCGGGGCATCGGCTGTCGGGCGGGGCTGTCGGTGGCCCGTAGGCGATGTGTCGGTGACCGTTGGAAGCGTGGGGGCGAGCTGCCCGAGGGGGCAGCCGCAGTCCCCATTCCGTAGCAAGGAGCCCCGCCGCCATGGTGTCCATGTCCTCTGCCCCGCCCTGGGATGTCCGACGGCTGCCCGGTGCTGACGGCCGCGTCTTCCTGGTCACCGGCGGCAACGCCGGTATCGGGTACTTCGTCGCGGAGCAGTTGTCGGCGACCGGGGCCACCGTCGTGCTCGGCTGCCGGGATCCCGGCAGGGCCGAGGCAGCCCTGGCGTCGATCCGTGGGCGTGTCCCCGGTTCGCGGGTGCGGGCCGTTCGTATGGACCTCGCCGATCTCTCGTCGCTCGGGGCGGTGGTGGAGTCGCTGGGGGTGGAGCGTCTGGACGCGGTGGTGCACAACGCCGGCGTGGCGCTCGACGACCCGCCGCGCGTCGAGACCGGTGACGGCAACGAGCTGATGTTCGGCACGAACCACCTCGGGCATTTCGCGCTGACCCGGTGGCTGATGCCGCTGTTGTCGGCCGCGCCGGCGGCCCGCGTCGTGACCATGGGCAGCTTCGCGGCGAAGTCCGAGCGGCTCGACCTGGACGACCTGCAGTCCCGGAAGGACTACCGGCCCAAGCGCGCCTACGGCCGTTCCAAGCTGGCTCAGATGTACTTCGGCGTCGAGCTCGACCGCCGTCTGCGTGCCGTCGGCAGCACGGTGGCGAGCGTGGTGGTCCATCCCGGCGGCGCGTTGGACTCCCTCACCCCGTCACGGCCGTTGGTCCATGTGCGGACGGCCGGCGCACGGCTGTCCGCCGCGCCCGCGTCCCTCCTCCTCCAGGGCAAGCACGCCGGTGCGTGGTCCGCGGTCCGGGCGGTGCTCGACCCGGCGGTACGGGGAGGCCAGCTGTGGGGGCCGCGTGTCTTCGGCCTGCGCGGCGAGCCCCGGCGCGAACCGGTGTGGAGCCACCTCGCCGATCCCTTGGTCCCGGCGCGGTTGTGGGACGCCAGCTGCGATCTGACCGGCATCGGCTCCAGCGCCGTCCCCGGGTGGCCCGGGCTCCGGGCGGCCGGGGTCGCGGAGCCCGCCCCGGGAAAGTGATGTCACATCCATCATGACAGGTCAGTGGGTGTTTTCGTAGGAGGAACAGCACAGGTGAGGAGCCTTGTTCGGCTCTCTTCGGGGCGCCCAGAATCTCCGTCATGAATCACTCGGGGAAAGTCGATCAGGACGACGTCATGCGGGCACGCAATGTGCTGCTCGCTTCGGGGCCGCGCACGCCTCGCGAGGAGGTCGACGCCTACCGGGTGCTCGCCCGGGTCGGCCCGGCCTCGTACCTGCCGCTCCTGGCCGAGGCGCTGCAACGTCTGAGCTACGACAGCAGCTCCGGCACGAGACACGCGCTCTCCGTGGAGCTGTGCGAGGAGGCGGTGGCCGTGGCGCGGTCCATCGATCCGGCCGAACCTGCCCGCGCGGATGTTCTGTACAAGGCCCTCGACACGTGCCAGAGAGAGCTGTACCGCTCGGGTCGGCGCGTCGAAGGGTTCGCCCTGCGTGCCGAGATGCTCGCCATCGGCCGTGCACAGGCCGAACTTTCCGGAGACCCCGTGGTCAGGGGGCTGGGTGACTGGGCTGCCGGACTCTCCGAGGAAGGCAGGTACGCCGAGGCCGCCGATGCCATGACCGAGCTGGTCTCGGCGGTCCTGCCCCAAGGGCCCCGCAGTGGGGCTCTCGCCTGGTCACTCCTGGAGTGGATCGCCGCTCTCCATGACGCGGGCCGTTCCGGGGAAGCGCTCCGGGCGTTCGAGACGCTCGTCGGCATGGAAGCGGCCGAAGCCGCGGAGGGCCGCGATCTGATGGCCTGTCATCTCCTCTCGCTCATCGGGTACGCGCGGATGCTCGACGCCCATGGCCGGGACGAGCGGGCGGCGCTCGTGCGGCAGGAGGCGCTCGTCCTGCTGACGGAGCTGGCCGATGCCGGTGAGCGGAAGTCCTGGAGTGGCTATCAGGCGTCGTTCTGGGCGGTACTGCTGGCTCTCTCCGGCTCCGGGAGCGACCGGTCCGTGTCCGATGGGCCGCATCCCCCTTCGGGTGCAACGCCCATGCGGTGGTCGCCCGATGCCAGGCAGCGCTACTTCGACAGCCGTCATGCCCTGCGCGAGAAGGTGGACGCCCTCGCTCCGCGGGCGGATGAGGACCCGGGCCGGCACCTGGCCGAACTGGTCCGCCTGCATCACGCCCTCACCATCCGCTCCGCCGTCTACTGGGAACACCGCACCCATCTGTTCGCCGAGCGGGTGCGCTCCCTGTTCGACGAGGGAGTGGACCTGGCCCGCCGGCTGTCCCGGCACGACCCGGCAAAGGGGGCGCGGGCACTGGCCAGGAACCTGATCGACCGGTCGACCTTCCACGCCGCCATCCACGAGTTCGGGCCCGCTCTCGATGACTTCCGCCAGGCCCTGGGATACCTGGGGGCGGCCGGTCAGGCCTGTTCGGGGCCGGGACCGCGTGGTTGAGGAGAGGTCCCGTCCCCCGGTGGGGCCGTGCGGTCACAACACCGTCCCACCGGGCCCCGGCCGCGCGCACCGCGCCTACTCGGTCGTGTGTGTGGGGTAGACCTCGACGTCGGTGTAGGCGCCCTTGATGTCCCCCGCGCCCTCGGGCCACTTCAGGGTCACGGTGTGGGTCTCGTTCGGGGGCGTCACCAGGATGTCGGTCGGGGACGTGAGGCTGTCGCCGCTGTTGTCGATGTCGTAGGCGAGGTCGAAGACAGCCGCGTCGCCGGGCTTCAGGATGGTGACGCGCGGCTGGGCGTGGCCGCGCTCGATGGGGTTGGAGGTGTTGTCGGCGTCCTTGATGTCGACGCCCGCGAAGCCCGTGGCCGAGCAGGTGGCCGAGCCCCGGTTGATCATGGTGATGTCGATCCTGCCGGAGGTCTCGTCGGGCGCGGCGTCCACGGCGTCGATGGCCAGGTCCTTCGTCTTGCAGAAGGTGACCTTGCCGCTGGTCCTCGTCGCGCCGTTGGCCGTGCCGGCGCGGGCTTCGGTGTCCTCACCGGAGTCCGGCTTCGCGTTGCCGGCCTCCGAGCCGCCGGAGCCCGAGCCACCCTCCGTCTTCGAACTCCCCTCCGAGGACGAGGAGTTCCTGGTGGACGAGCCCTTCCCGGAGCTGTCGCTGCCACCACAGGCGGTGAGCGAGAAGACGGCGGCGACCGCGACGGCGGCGAGAGCGGTGGTGCGGGTGTACTTCACGGTGTTCCCCCAGTACGGCGTGGTGCGTGCGGTCGGAATTATTTGTATCTCGCACCGAGTCACAGGCGGTCGTCCACGACGTCTTCGTTCCGTCACAGGCTCATCGGTCCCGCGGACCACCTCGCGCGGGCACGAGCGGCCCTGCCGGATCGGCCCGCTCCAGGCGGGCACCGGGGCGGTGGGCGCCCGCCGCGGATCCTCGATGCGTGCCGCCGCACCCAACCGGCCGCGCCCCCGGCCCCCGGCCGTTCCGCCGGCCGTTCCGCCGGCCAACGGCGCGGCCACGGTGAGCTGTTGCCGGTGCCGGGCGGCGTTGCCACCGCCTCGTACGGGCGGTTCCTTGCCGGTACCGGCCGGCCGACGTCACCCCGGTTTCCGACGGTGCGTCAGACGGGCGGGGCGCGATCCGGAGAGGCCCGGGCCGTGCCCGGCCGCGGTGCGGGGTGACGGCCGGTGAGCAGTGGTCCGGCGCCGGGGCGGCCACGCAGGAATCCTCACTCTTCGCCTTCGGTGCGTGACGTTCGGTGGCATGATCTGGTGGGTGGATTACCAACGCTGCGTCGACATTCTTGCCAAGGTGCACGAGAACCCCCACGGACTTCCCCGGCCGGTGCGGCAGGCGAATGTCTCCAGGCTGCTGGAGGCGCTGGGCCGTCCCGAGCGGGAACTGCGCGGGATGCTGGTGGTCGGGACGAACGGCAAGGGATCGACCTGCGCGTTCGCGGTGTCGGCGGTGGCCGCGACCGGCGCGCGGGTGGGCAGTCTGCCCAGCCCGCATCTGCAGGAGCTCAGAGAGCGGATCCGGATCGACGGGGTTCCTGTCACACGTGCCGAGTACGCCGCGGCGTTCGCCGAGGTCTGGAGTGCGATCGAGCAGCACGGTCTGCCCGTCCTGAGCCAGGGCGTCTTCGCCACCACCGCCGCCGTGCACTTCCGACGGGCCGGCGTCGGCCTGGCGGTGGCCGAGGCGAGCATCGGGGGAAGCAGGGCCGCGGCCGCGGAACTCGGCCTGGACGTGAAGGTCCTCACCGGCGTCGGGCTCGACCACACCCGGCTGCTCGGCGGTTCCCTGGACCTGATCGCCCGGGCCAAGATCGAAGCCGTGCGGGACGGGGACCACGTGGTGCTCGGGCGGCTGGCTCCCGAAGCGGCCTCCAGCGCGGAGCAGGTGCTCAGGACACGGACCGGGCTGTCCGTGTGGCGCATGGACCATGAGATCCGCTACACCGCCCGCACGGTCGGCCGTGACGGCAGCCGCGGTCCGGTGACGCTGGTGGACGTCACCACTCCCCGCGCCGTGCACCGCGATCTGCCCTGCCCTCTGCCCGGCGCGCACCAGCATCACAACCTCGCGGTCGCCATGGCCGCGGTGGACGCGATGGCCGAACGCGGCCACATCCGCGAGCCGGACAATGAACGGCTCCGCCCACGGCTGGCGGCCACGCGCTGGCCCGGCCGTCTCGAACTCGTCCCCCACGCCCGGCTGGACGGCTGGACGGGCCGTGTCCTGCTGGAAGGCGCCACCAATCCGCAGGGGGTCGAGACCGTCGCTCCGGAGATCCGGGGCCACGCCCGTACCGACGGCGGCTCGGGCCCGCCCGTGCTGGTCTTCGCCTCGATGCACGACAAGGACGTCTCCGGCATGCTCGCCCCGCTCCCCGCCGACTGGCCGCTGGTCCTCACCCGCACCGACTCGCACCAGGCAGCAGCCCCCGCCGCCCTGCACAGCCACCTCTCCCCCGGCCGCCAGGGGCCGTGTCTGACGGCCGAGGACACCCCGTCGGCGCTGCGCCGGGCCGCGGGCATCGCCGGGCCCGGCGGCCTGATCGTCGTACTCGGCTCGCTGCGCCTCATCGGCGAAACCCGCACCGCGCTCGCTCTGCAACCCGTGTGAGGGCCCACGCAGGACGTCTGTCGCGCGGGCCGGGCACCCGGGCGGGCAGTGCCGGGGAACGGATCCCTGACGGGGCGTCGTGGGGTGCCTGGTGCGGGCACCCCACGACGGGCCGACGGTGACGGGCCGGCGGACTTCTCCTCCCGGCACCCGGTGCGCGGGGACGAGGCGCGGTCAGCCCTGGGCCCGGCCGCGGTAGCCGACGGGGCCTTCACCGGGGAACTGGGCGGTTCCCTCGAAGCGGCTGCCCTCGTCGAAGAAGGTGACGGAGCCGTTGCCCTGGTCTCCGCTCCATGTGACGGTCGTTCCGGTCGAGGGGCGGCCGTCCTCGGGAACGACTGCGTCGCGGTTCACGATGCTGAGCGACAGCGGTTCGTCCGACTGCCAGCCACCGCCTCCGGTGTGGATCTCGGTCTCGTACGTGGCCATGGGTGTCCTCTTCTCCTCCGCCGGAACGCGGGGCGGCACCTCGCACGCCCCGCAGCGCCACCCTCACCGGGAACGGGAGAAGGACGCCACGGGATCGGCTCCGTCACCGGGCGAAACCACTCGTGGGGGCGAGGCTTTGGGCAAGAAAACGAGTCGGCCCGCCCGTCACCGGCGCGGAATCCCACCGGACCGCGGTGCGGGCGTCCGCGGAGGCGTGCCGGGACTGCCGGCCGGGCGGCAGGATGCCGGACCGGTGGCCCGTGGGCGGCCCGGCGGGTCACGGGTCACGGGTCACGGGTCACGACCAGGATGCGGCCACCAGTGAGCGTTCCGCGGCCGCCAGGTGTACGGCCGAGGCGAGCCAGGCCCTCGCGTAGGCGTCGGCGCTGGGGTCGGTCAGGCGGCCGAAGGGGTCGCGGGGGCGGCGGCCCGCCTCCGTTGTCAGGGCCTGTGCGAGGTGGGCCGCCGCGCCGAGTCCGGCCCGGGTCAGGCGGGCGGAGAGCGAGGCCGCGTCCGTGCCGCGGCCCGCCTCGGCCACGGCACGGCGGCCGCCCGCGACGCCCGTCTCCAGCAGGCGCCGGACCCGCCACAGCGGTGCCTGTGCCAGCGGGTCGGGGCCCGCGGTGACCGGTTCGCGGGCCGCGGATGCCGCTGTCCGGCGGGGGAAGTGTTCGCCCTGGAGCCGGTCGTAGCCCAGGTCGGCACGGCTCTTCCACGCGTCCGGCAGACGCAGCGTGGCAAGCGCCCCCGGCACCGGCCCGACCGCCAGTGGCAGGAGGGTTGCCGCCCGGTCCAGGTCGGGGCGGCCGAGCACGCGCAGGGCGAGCCCCGGGTGTTCGGCGATCCGCCGCAGGTTGGCGGCGTGCGGCAGCTCCGGGTGGGGGTGTGCGGGGCGAAGCCGCAGCAGCGGTCCCCCACCGGCGACGCGGACGACGACGAAGCCGTCGGCCGCACCGGTCACCTCGACGTCGCACCCCAGCAGACCGGGCGCTGTTCCGCCGGGCCCGCCCGCTTCCGGCGCGGCGTCGGCGAGCACGGCGGCGATCGCCTCCCGCACCGGCCGGGCGAAGAGGGCGGCGGCGGGTTCCTCGGACCAGTCCACCCCGCGCAGTGGTGTCGCCCTGACCCCTCGCCCCGCCCCGAGCCTTCCGTCCGCGGAGACGGTCGCGCCGACGATCCGCAGGCCCCCGCGGGCCAGCCCGGCGTGGTCGAGGACGGCGCCGCCGAGCGCCACGGAGGCGGACCCCGCGCCCTTCGCACGGGCGAGGCCGCCGGGGCGCACGTCGGACACCGTGTAGCCGGTGCCGTCCGGGCCGACCAGGTGCGTGGCCACTCCGCCGTATCCGGTCGCGGACAGCACCGGTTCCCGGCACAGGCCGTACACCTGCAGGCTGCCGCCCTGTTCGTAGGCCCGGCGCGCGGAGCTTGCCGCCTTCGTGCCGGCGGCCCCGGAGGCGAGCAGGGCGGTGCCCGCCAGCAGTTCGCGGAAGGCTCCGGCGAGGTCGGCGAGGCGCTGTCCCGCGTTCCGTTCCCGTGCGGCCCGCAGGCCGCGTACGACTCTCAGCGCGGCCGCTTCGGCCTGCGGCAGTCCGGCCAGCCGTGCGGTGTGGGCGGCGCGGAGCAGTTCGGCCTGCACCACGGCGCCGCCCGCCGTGACGCCGGCGGACAGGGCCTCGGCGGCGGCGTCCCACAGCGCCGTGGCGGCGCGGATCTGCTCCGGGCCGGGAGCGGCCGGTGCGGCCGGAGGGGCCGCGGCGTCGGGGGCGGTGGATGCGGTGGGGGCGGTCTTCCCGGGCCCCGCGTTGCCGGGCGCCGTGCCGCCCGCGCCGTCCTCCCCGTCGGCGATGGGTGCCGCGCCCAGGGCTGCGGCGCGGTGCAGGCAGCGGGGGGCCAACAGGCAGGTGCACACGGCCTGTTCCGCGTTCGTGACCGTGCCGGAGGGGCCCGGGCGCAGTGTGACGGTGGTGTCCTCGCCGAAGTGGACCTCGACCGCCCCGTCGGCCGTGGCGGTGGCCCGGTCCGCGCAGCCCGAGATCGCCGCGTCGAGTTTCTTGCGCAGCCGTGTGCTGAGCTGCTCGACGGCGTCGGCGAGGACGTCGGGGGCGACGGGGGGCAGGGGTTCGGTACTCAACGGGGTTCTCCACGGAGGCGGTCGCCCACCCAGCGGGCGAGTTCGAGCGGGCTGAGGGCGGCCACCGGCATGCCGGCCGCGACGAGTTGGCGCGCCACGGGCACCGAGTAGCGCGGTGTGCCGGTGTCGTCGAGCGCCGCGCAGCCCAGCAGGTGGGCGCCGCAGGACGCCAGGGCGCGCACCTCGCCGAGCAGCCCGCCGATCGGTGCGCCCTCCTCGAAGTCGCTGACCACGACGACGAGTGTGCGGCTGGGCACGGTGATCAGTGAACGCGCGTGTGCGAGACCGGCCGCGATGTGCGTGCCGCCGCCGACCCGGACCTCCAGCAGCAGCGACAGCGGGTCCTCGACCCGGTCGGTCAGGTCGATCACCTGTGTGGAGAAGGCCAGGAAGTGCGTGGACAGGGTCGGGACCCCGCCGAGGACCGCGGCGGTCAGCGCCGACCAGATGACCGATGCCTCCATCGAGCCGGAGACGTCGACGACGAGGACCAGGCGCCAGTCCGCTTCCTTGCTCGCCCGTGTGCTGAACAGCGGGCGCTCCGGTACGACGACGAGCCGGCCGTCCTTCGTCCGCCGGGTGTGGGCGAGGTTGGCCCGCAGGGTACGGGCGAGGTCGAGGCGCCCGCCGGGCCGTCGGGTCGGGCGCGGGGTGGCCAGGCCGGTGAGTGCCGGGCGCAGGCGGGTGGCCAGTTGCCGGGACAGCTCGTCGACGAGCCGCTTCACCAGGGGGCGCAGCCGGGCGAGTTGGGTCTCGGGCATGCCTCCGGCCAGGGACAGCACCGAGCCGAGCAGTTCCACCGACGGGCGTACCGAGGCCGGATCGAGCTGGGCGAGTACGTCGGTGCGGCCGGTGCCGGCGGCCTCCGCGAGGACCTCTTCGCGTACGTCGGTGCCGAAGAGGGCCTCCAGTTCCTGTGCCCATTCCCGGGCGGTGGGGAAGGAGGGGTCCTGGCCGCCGCCCTGGCCCGGTGTGCCGCTGTTCAGGTCCTGGGCGCCTTCGCCGCGGCCGTGGCCGTAGAGCTCGTCCAGGGCGTGGGCGTAGCGGCGTGCGTCGGCGGTGAGCTGTTCCTTGTGGCGGCCGAGCAGCAGCCGCCAGCGGTCGGCGCGGCCGAGCCGTCGGCCCGTGTCGTCCGCGGCGGTGTCCGCTTCGTCGTCCGCGGCGGGTGGGGGTGCGGGGTGGGGGCGGTGGTCCGGGTGCGGGGCCGTTCCTGTGCCGGTGTCCGTGCCGGGCAGGCCCAGGGCTTTCAGTGCCGCCGTTCCGGCCGCGTCGGCCGTCGCCCACAGGGCGAGCAGGGCGGGCGGGGCGTCCAGTGCCAGGTCGAGCCGGTCGCCGAGCCGTTCCGTCACGGTGGTGAGCAGCCGGTCGCGGGCGGCCGGGGCCAGTGTGTCGAAGCCGCCGCGCAGGGCCGGGAGCCGGTCGAGGAAGTCCTGGTCGGTCAGTGTGTCGATCCGGTCCATGAGTGCGGCGAGCGCGTCCGGTGAGGTCTGGAGCAGCGGTCCGGCGGCGGTGAGCAGTCCGGCGAGGCGTTTCGTCAGTGCCCGGCGGGTGTCGGGGGTGGTGGCTCCGTCGATCCAGCCGGCCGTGCGCTCGCCCAGTGCGGCCGCGTCGTCCAGGTCGAGCAGTACGCGTACGGCCAGGGCCGCGCCCTGGATGAGCGGGGAGCCCCGGGCCGCCAGTTCGGTGAGTGCCCGGTCCAGTCGCAGGCCCAGGTGGCGGGCGGCCGTCCGGTCCGCCAGTGCCACCAGCGCCCCGGCGTCGGCGTCGTTGTCGCTTCCGGCGAGGCCGGGCAGGGACCGGACGGCGGCTTCGAGGAGTTCCTCCGTGAGCGTGCCGGCTGCTGCACGGGTGTTATGCGGTGTGCCGGGGTAGTGGCCGCGTCGCAGTCCCTCCAGCAGGTCCAGGGCCTGGAGGAGTTCGGGCAGGTCGGCGCTGTGGGGCAGTACGGCGGATGCCTCGCGCAGGCGGGTGTCGACCAGTTCGGGCAGGTCGCAGCGGGCGGCGGCGGTCAGTCCGGTGAGGATCTGGGCCGGGGTGGGGCCGCCCTCGGCGGTCTCGTGGTGCGCGGTCGCGGCGAGCGTGCCGGCGGCGGCCTGGGCCGCGGTCACTCCGCGCGCGCCCGCCAGGTCGAGGCGTGCGGGTACGGATGGTGTCCATGTCAGGCGCCACTTGGTGCCGAGTGCGGTGGCGTCGCCCGTGTTCGCCACGTCCAGGGGTTCGCCGTACGAGGCGCCGATCACCAGCAGTCGCTGGAGCAGTACTTCCCGGCGGCCGTCCAGTGGCGAGCGGAGCGGGTCCAGGCGCAGGTCGCGGCGGTCGGGGTCGTCCGGCCGGGGCAGTCGCAGTTCCGCGAGTTCGGCCTCGACCGAGGGGCCGAGACCGGATCGGGGCGCGTGCGGGGTGATCCGGCCGCGGGCGGTGCCGACGAACACGGTCTGGAGCGCGCGGGCCAGGGCCCGGCCCCGGCCGAGGGGTTCGCCCTGTCCGAGGACGGTGGTGACGGCTTCCAGGAGTTCGCCGCGTCCGGGTGCGGGCAGTCCGCGCAGGGTGGCCAGGTCGCAGGCCAGGCGCAGTGTTTCGGCGGCCTCGCCGGTGCCTGCGGTGTGGCCGCTCCGGCGCATCTCGCGGCACAGGCCGGTCACCGCGTCGGCGGCCGCTTCCCGGATCTTCTCCGGGTCGCCGGCGGTGGTGAGGACCGCCTGCTGCCACAGTGGGTCGCGGATTCCGGCCGGGTAGCCGGACCGGGAGTCGAGCAGGTCGAAGGAGTACGGCACGAGGGAGGTCACCGCCGGGCCCTCGGCCGCCGCGGCGCCGTCGTTCCGGGTGCGGCCGGCCGGCCGTGCCCCTGCCGCGTCGGTGCCGGACTCGCGTGTGCGGGGCTCCGTGCCGGGTGGTCCGGTCTCCGGCGGGGCGTCCGTCCGCCCGGTGGTGCGGGAGCCGTCCGCCGTCCCGGCCCCGGCCGGTGCGGGCGCGAGGAGCGCGGGTGCGTGGAAGGCGCCGATCACGGCTGCTGCCCGGCGCCCGTTCGCCGAGGCGGCGGCGATCGTCTGCCGCATCCGTTCCTCGCGCGCCAGGTCGGTGGCGGGTACGACGGCGTCGGCGCGCAGGGCCCAGCCCACGCCCAGTGCGGCGCGGCGCACCGTGTCCGGGGCGCACCCCGGGGCCAGCACCTCCACCGCGCGGTCCCACAGGTCGTCGCCGTCCCGGCCGGTCCCGGCGGCGGCGAGTGCCTCGGTGTACGAGGGCCGTGTCCGTGCCGTCCCGTCGCCGGAAGCGGGGCCGGTGTCGGGGCCGGTGTCGGGGCCGGTGTCAAGTGGGCCTGCGGTGTCCGTGGCGCCCGAGGGGGGTGCGGCCCCGCTCGCGTCCGGTTCGCGTACCGGCCCGGGTGTCCCCGCCGACCAGCCCGGGTCGCCGAGGGGGAGGTCGCAGCACACGACCTCCACCCCGCGGCCCGCGGCCCAGCGGATGGCGGCGAGTTCCGGTGAGAAGTCGGCGAACGGGTAGAACGAGAGCTGTCCTTCCCTGCCCGCCCCGGCCAGGGCGACCGGGGCGACGGTCTCGGGGTCCGCCAGGTGTTCCAGCCAGGGCTGGAAGTCGGCCGGCAGTTCGACGCAGACCACCTCGGCCCGTGCCTCTTCCAGCAGGGCGGGTACCACCGCGGCCAGCGCCGGGCTGTGGTGGCGTACTCCCAGCAGGTACGGGGCGCGCGAGGCGGCCAGTGCGTCCACGGCCGTGCGTGGGTCGAGGGCCGTCAACGCAGGCTCCCGCGCAGGTCCCAGAGCCGGCGCCACATCGCCGAGCCGTTCTCCGCGCGGCGGCGCACCGGGCCGTCCCAGTAGCCCAGCAGCCGTGCGTGGTCGGCGGGGTCGTCCTTGCGGACCACGCCGAGCAGGTGCCCGGGCAGCAGGTCGAGTACGTCGCCGCCGGGCAGGTAGGCGGCCGCGACGCCGAGCGATGCCGCGACCTGGACGGCTTCGGCGGTGGACATGACCGTGCCGGGCCGCTCCACGTCCCAGCCCTCGGTGGAGCGTCCGGAGCGCAGGTCGCGGAAGACCGTGACGAGGGCGTCGAGGACGGCTTCGTCGACGGCGAAGGCCGCGCCCGCCCGCTGTACGGCGGCGACGGCCTGGCGGCGGATCAGGACCGCTTCGGCGTCGGCGTCGGCGATCGGGTCGACGGTCTCGAAGTTGAAGCGGCGTTTCAGCGCGGCCGACATCTCCGAGACGCCCCGGTCGCGCAGGTTGGCGGTGGCGATGACGGTGAAGCCGGGGGCGGCGCGGACGACCGCGTCCTCGGTGGCGGTCAGCTCGGGGACGCTGATCCGCCGGTCGGACAGGATGGAGACGAGGGCGTCCTGGACCTCGGGCAGGCAGCGGGTGATCTCCTCGACCCGCACCACCCGTCCGGCCCGCATGGCGGCGAGGACCGGGGAGTCCACCAGGGCTTGCGGGGTGGGGCCCTGGGCGAGCAGCAGGGCGTAGTTCCAGCCGTAGCGGAACGCATCCTCGGTGGTGCCCGCCGTGCCCTGCACGGTCAGGGCGCTGGTCGCGCTGACGGCGGCCGCGAGGAGCTCCGACAGCATCGACTTGGCCGTACCGGGCTCGCCGGTGAGGAGCAGTCCGCGTTCTCCGGCGAGGGTGACCACGCAGCGTTCGACCAGGGAGCGCTCGCCGACGAACTTCTGGGTGATCACCAGCTTCGGCGGCAGGCCGGCGCTGCGCCGGGGCAGAGCCAGTTCCGCGCCGTCGCTGCCGCAGACGAACGTGACCACCGCGCGGGGGGTGAGCGCCCAGCCGGGCGGGCGCGGGCCGGGGTCCTGGGCGGCGAGGAAGGCGAGTTCGGCGGCGTGGCGCTCCTCGGCCGGCCGGCCCTGCCGGTCGGGTGCGGTCTGTTCGGTGGCGGTCATGCGGGGTTCCTTCGTCATGGTTCGGCAGGTGTGTACGGGGGTGGGGACGGCGCGGCGTGCCCGGTGGGCGGGCGCGCCGCGCCGTGCTGACAGGGGGCGGCCGGTGAGCGGCGGCCCGGGTGCCGTTCGGCGGTGCCGCGGCGGAGGTGTCTCAGCGGCGGCGCCTCGTGCGCCGCACCTTCAGCTCCTCGAAGCGCGGAAGGTCGCCCTCGAGGATCCGCTGCCAGGCCCGGGCGAAGAGCTCCGCGGCCGGTTCGACCGGCACCAGGGCGCCCAGCGCCGGGCGGCCGCCGGTGGCCACCCCGTACATCGGCAGCTTCCACTGCTCGACGGGCAGGAGGGGGGTCGGCTGCTCCGACCAGGCGCCCGGCAGGAACAGTGAGCGTCCCGCCCGGGCCCGTACGGCCGACACCACCAGGTCGGTCGCGGCGAGTTCGGCCCGCGCCGCCTTGAGACGGGCCGGCTTCCAGCCTGTCCATCGTGCGGTGTTGCGGTCCGTCGGGTCGGGCATGGCCAGCAGCATCAGGTACAGCGTCGCCGCGTCGGCGGTCAGGGCGCGCGCCTCGGCGACCTCGGCCACGTGCCCGGGCACCGACCGGGACGGGTCCTGCGGCCACCACTGGCCCTCGTCGTCCGCCGTGCCGGCCGCGGGTGCGCCGGGGTCGGCCAGCAGCCGTGCGAACGCCGGGTCGTGGGCCCGTCGCAGGGCCGTCTCGACCGCGGTCGGCTGCTGGTCGGCGCCGCGCAGTGCGGCCAGGTACGGGTCGGAGCCGGTGGAGTCGAGCAGGGCGGGCCGTACGGCGGGCTGGGGCTGGCCGTCCTGCGTGGCCATGAGGACCGCGCCGTACCGTTCGTGGTCCGGGGCCGTCTCCGTCGGGGCGCCGGCCACCTTCCGGAAGTCCGCGAGGCTGGTGCAGTACCCGGCGGAGAGCAGCAGTCCGGGTGCGGCGAGGCGTTGCCGCACGGCGGTCAGTGCGCTCGGCAGTGCCGCGCGTACCGGGTCCCCGGCGGGCAGCCGGTGGGCCAGCCAGGCCGTCAGGCTCATCGAGCCGGTCAGTACCGCCGAGGTGAACGGTGCGTCGGCGGGGGATGCCGTCGCCGGGCGGTCGCCCTCGATGTGCCACGGCACGTCGGTGGCGAGCTCCGGCGACGAGGCCGGTTCCAGCAGTGCCGGGAGTGCCCGGTGCACGGGCCAGCCGCTGCGCGCGGCGCGTGCGGCCTCCGTCGCCAGCCAGTCGGGCACCTGCCGGCGCCGTCCCACCTTCTCGTTCCACACGGCGGCCGCCGATGTGATGTCCGGGCCCTGGTTCCACAGTCGTGCCGGGTCGTCGGGCAGGAGCGCCGCGAGCACCGCCCGGCGTGTCCCGAGCGGGAGTGCGCGCAGTTCGTCGCGGGCGTGTCCCGCCTCGGCGACCTTCAGGCCGAGTGTCCTGCGCAGTTCGGCCGGCAGGAAGTTGCTCTCCCAGCTGTCGATGTCGGGCATGCCCGCGAGAACGATCCGGGCCAGTGCCCGGGACACGCCGGTGAGGTCGCTGAACTCGTCGGCGGCGTCCGGCAGGAAGGGTGCTGCCGCACGGGTCCGTGCCTCTGTGAGGAAGCCGGTCAGCCAGTCGGCGCCGCGCACCCGGTCGCCCACCGGTGTGTCGCTGCTCAGGGTGTAGGGGCCGGGGACCTCGAAACGTCCGCTCGGGTCGTGGAGCAGGGCGCCGAACTCCCACCCGCCGTCGGCTTCGGAGTTGTGCTCGGTGAAGCCGAGCGCGGCTCCGCCGCCCAGGGGCAGCACGCTGCGGTGCGCGAGGCTGCGCCGCTGGCCGTCCGGTGTGTGCAGGTGGGGTGTTGTCAGGCGGACCAGGACCTGGCGCCAGTGGCCGGCCGAGGCCGCCGTCGAGGCCAGGCCCAGCGCGTCCACCCGGCCGAGGACTTCGAGGAGGGCTGTGCGGTGTTCCGGGTCGCTGCCGGGTGCGACGGCCCGGTAGGCGATCGCGGCCGGCTCGTCCAGGAGCGAAACGAACGGCAGTCCCGAGTACGGCAGCGGCGGCAGGTCGAGGTGCAGTCGGCCCGGCGGTGCCGTGGCGGCGGTGTCGGCGCGTACGGACGCCAGGGTCTCCAGGTAGCGGTGGGTCACGTCGGTGTCCGCGCCGTAGCGGTGGTAGCCGGTGCTGACGATGCCGTGGAGTGCCTTGGCGAGCGTGTGGTCGCTCGGTCCCTGGGTCCGGGTCTCGGCGGGCCCGGTGGCGGGGTCGAGCCGTGCGGCGACGGCGTCCAGTGTCTTCTGCTGCCGTACCGCGAAGCGCAGCACCTTCACCACGCCGGCGATCAGCTCGGGTGCCGAGAGCTGCGGGAGCGCGGTGCTCACCAGTGCGGGCAGGTCCGCCGCCCGCTCCGCGAGCGCGGCCGCCTTGAGCAGGGCCCCGGCCGTCTCCGCGTCGGTGTGCCGCAGCGCGGCCGATCCCTGCGGATCACGCGGGCGCAGCATGTGCAGGTACGGCAGCGGCGGCAGGGCCCGGGCCGCGGTCCCGTACAGCTCGTTGCGGTGGTCGCATTCGGCGGTCGCCGTGACCAGGCCCTGCGGGTCGCTGAGCGACAGTTCGCGCCACTGCTGCGTCAGTGCCCGCGGCCGGTCGTCGCCGGGGAACGTCAGGGCGGCGACCGGCCTGCCCGCGCCCTTGGGGAGGGTGACGGACCGTCCGGTGGTGTCCTCGCCGTGGTGGCTGCCGTCGGGCAGCCGCACGACGCGCCAGCCGATGAGCCCGTCCGCGGACGTCCCCGGGGCCGGGTCCGCGACCGCCGGGGCGGGCCGCAGCCGGCACGAGGCCGCTGCCAGCTCGGCGCCGGGGGCGTGCGGCAGCAGTGCGTCGGCGAGGAATCCGGGCTGCGAGCGCCGGCCGTGGGCGCCGCTCACGGGGTCGTACTCGAGCCAGCCGCCCTTGTCCTCCCCGTCGTTGGCCTGCCACACCCAGTACGACGTGCCGTCGGACAGCAGGGCGTGCTCCGCGGGCAGTTTCGTGTCGCCGCGGTGGAGGACCCCGCCGCCGGTGGCGCGGCCGCCGCCGGGCAGTTGCAGGCTGAGGTGGTCCGAGCGCATGGCCCAGGAGTCGGTGCCCGCGAGGGCGAACACCGTGTCGGGTGCGGTGTGCCAGTAGCCCTGCGGCTCGCCGCGGCCGTACGTGCTCCAGAACACCAGCAGTGCGCCGTCCACGTAGTGGAAGCCCCTCTGCCACACGGACGTGGTGGGCACCCGCAGATCGTGTACGAGAACGGTGGAGTCGGCGTCGATGACACGTGCCTGGGTGGCGTTGGCCACGATCAGGTACGGCCAGGCCTCGCAGACCGTCAGGCCCTCGGTGGTGTGGGGTCCGGGCGCCAGTTCCGCCAGCGCCTCCTCCCACGCCGGCCAGCGCAGTTCCTCCCACAGGCCGCCCTGGAGCGTGCGTGCCACGGCCTCGCCGAGGTCGGCCCCGGCCGCGGCCGCGACCTCCTGCGGCGCGAGCGCGAGGGCCTCGGAGGGCAGCCACGAGAGCCGCTCGATCGTCTTCGGCAGTCCGGGCAGCCCGGTGGTCACCGACGAGGCGGCCACCTCGCGCATCCATTCGGTGAGCATCGGGCGGCCGCCGGGCGAGGCGGCCAGCTTCCGCATCACGTCCGCGCCGGAGGACGCGTTGTTGTAGTTGTCCGCGCCACGGCCGAAGGCGGGCCGGAAGCGCGGGTCGGCCGCGAGCGCGACCAGGTCCCGCGGCTGTTCGCTGTCCGCCCAGTCCGACAGGTTCAGGGCGTTGTCGCGCCGGTGGCGGGTGGGCTTCGTCTCGGGGTCGGCGACCGCGATGTCCAGCTGGAGCAGGAGGTCCAGCAGGTTCGCGTCCTCGGTGCCGATGCGCAGGAACCGTCCGTCCTCGGGCCGGGCCGCCAGATCGGCGCGTATCCGGCCGGCCGCCCGCCCGGTCAGTTCGAGCAGGGCGGGCGGTGTCGGGCGCGGACCCCAGCCGCGGTGCCGGGCGTTGTAAAAGCGCTCCAGCCAGCCCGCCGCGCCGTCGGAGCACTGCTCCTCCTGCGGCAGGCCGGCGTCGGCGAGGCCGGCGTCGGCTCCCGAGTCCGCCAGGATCCCCAGCCACAGTTCGGCCGTCTCCCCGTTGTCCCCGGGCGGGTCCATCGACAGCAGGGTGCCCCGTACGGACGGGACGCGCCGGGCGAGCGCGACCAGTGCGCCGCGGTGCGATTTCCACCAGCCGGCGGCGGCCCGCAGGGTGGCCGGCAGCGGGAGGAGCTCGGCGAGGTAGTCCTGCTCCGCCTCGTTGCCGGAGAGGGCCGCGGCGCGGGCGAGGCGCTTGAGTTCGGTCGCGGCCTGGGCGGACGGTGCGAGGCCGCCGGCGGTGCGGCGCACGCACAGCCGCCGGAACCGCTCGTACGCCTCGGCGGGTGCGAGCCGGGCCGAGAGGTCCTTGCCGTAGCCGGTCAGTACCTTCACCGGCAGCGCGCCGGCCAGGGCGAACTCCAGGAACACGGCGTCGAGCCGGTTCTCGTCGACCGTCAGTCCGTGCTGTGCCTCGCTCGCGCGGGCGCGGCCGAACAGCTGGCCGGCGTACGTGCTGTTCTCGACGCCGAGGAAGACCCGCGCGGCCTGCTCGTAGAAGAGGGGAAGGAAGTGCGGGACGGACTGGGCGAGCCGCCCGGCCAGTTCGTGGCAGGCGTCCAGGGCGGCCTTGGGCTTGGTCCTGGCCTGCCGGGCCAGCCGGTCCAGCTCCGGTACGACCGCCAGGGCGTGGTGCCCGTCCTCGGGGTGGTGCACCAGCACCCATTCGGGAAAGCCGAGTTCCCGGCGCCGGCCGAGGCCGACCACGGCCGGCTCGCCGTGCGGTTCGAGTCCCAGGAAGCTCGCGGCGAGGTCCTCGGCGGAGCCCAGTTCGGCCGCGGCCAGCCGTACGACGACCCGGTCCTCGCCGAGCACCGTGTGGTGGTAGGCCCGTGCGGTCAGCTCGACCGCCGAAGGGCCCGCGTCCCGCGCGTCGGCCGGGAGCACCGCGCCCGCCGCGAGCAGTTCCCCGTTGTCGTTTCCAACCGTCCCGGTCACGCTTCCCCACCCTTTTCGATCGTGCGGCCGGCGTACAGCGCAGCGGCCATGCGCATTCCCTCGGACCAGGCCACCGGTCCGACCTCGGTCAGCCGCACCGCGCGGCCGTCCTCGTCGTGCCAGCTCAGTGCGCCGGTCTCCGACTCCCCGTCCCAGTACGGCTCGCCGATCCACACCGACGCCTCCGTGCTGCTGCCCCCGTCGCGCACCTTGCAGGTGGCGTAGCCGCCGGACACCCGGTAGCCGAGGCTCGTGGCGCGGGCCGCGAGGCCGAACCGCGAGGCGAACTTCCCGCCCGCGTAGTCCCGTACCTCCGTCTCCGGGCGCCCGGCATCCGGTCCGTCCGGTCCGTCCGGTCTGGTCCAGGTCGCCCGGTGGATCTGCTCCACCTTCTGGGTGATGCCGAGGTCGGCCGCGAAGTCCCGCACGTCGTCGAGGTCCGGCAGGAGAACGGGGTGGGGAAGCGTCACCGTGCGCGGTGACAGCCGCACGGTCTCGCCGTCGAGGTCGACCACCTTGAGTTCCCCGTCGCCGGTGACGTCCCGCAGGAAGCCGGTCTCGTCCGGGTCGTCGCCCACGACGGCCATGTCGCGCAGCGCCGCCTGCCATGCCTCGTCCGGCCACACCCGTACGATCAGTTCGGTCGGGACCGGGAGCGACGACACCATCCAGGCGTCCACCTGGGCCACGCACGAGGCGGCGTGCCGGTCCAGCCACTCGGCCAGCTGCCTGAGCCGGTCGGCCTCGGGACTGTCGCGCAATGCCTTCGGCAGTGTCTTCAGCTGCCGTCCCCCGGCGCGCCGTGCGACCACACGCCCGTCCTCGAGGGTGATCTCGTACCCCTCACCCGCTGCCAGCCACGCCATCAGCCGTGCCCCTCCATCTGTCCGTCGGATACCAGCGCAGCCGGAACCAGGGACCACGAAGTCCCTGAACTGCGATATGAGGGGGAGACTAACGAGGGCCGCTGACAACGCGGTCTGGGAGCAGGGCCCCGGACCTTCGCGGGGCGGCCGGCCCGGCGGCAGGGCAGGGGTGTCCGGTGACGGCTCGTTCCCAGGAACGATGCCGTCACCGGACATGATCGATCAGGATGACCCGGAGATGTTCGAACACGAGGGAAGGGACTCCTGTTGCGTATCCTCCGGATGACCGGGACCGTCATCGCCACCACCCTGTTACTGGCCGCCGCCGTCCCCGTGGCCTCGGCCGGGGCCCCGGGTGCGGTCGCCGCGTCCGTGCCGTCGTCCCCGTCCGGGGCGGCCTTGGACCCGGCGGCGCTCGGCAGTTCCCTGCGTGCCGTCCATGAGGCGGGCATGTACGGCGTCTACTCCACCGTCCGTGACGGCGACCGGAGTTGGGCCGGTGCCTCGGGGGTCGCCGACATGGCCACGGGCCGCCCGGTGAAGCCGGGGATGCGGCACCGGGTGGGCAGCATCAGCAAGACCTTCGCCGCGGTCGCCGTACTCCAGCAGGTCGAACGCGGCCGCATCCGCCTGGACGCCCCCGTCGGAGACTACCTGCCGGACCTGGTTCCCGGTGAGCGCGGCCGCCGGATCACCGTCCGGATGCTGCTGAACCACACCAGCGGCATCGGCGACTACCTCGTCGACGCCTTCCCGTCCCTGGCGCAGGGCTCGACGGCCAGCCTCGACGAGGAGCGCTTCCGCTCCATCAGCCCGCGGGAACTGGTCCGTCTGGGGCTCGCGGCCCCGGCCACCGGAACGCCGGGGGCCCAGCCCGCCCACTACTCCAACACCAACTACGTCATCGCCGGACTGCTCCTGGCCGAAGTCACCGGCCAGGACCCGGAGACGTACATCACCCGGAACGTCATCGACCGCGCCGGACTGCACCACACCTCCTACCCGGGCAGTCCCTACATCCGCGGCCCGCACGCCCGGATGTACGAGAACTTCTACGGCCTGATCGACCCGCCCCGCGACTACAGCGTCTACGACATGTCCTGGGCCTCCACGGCGGGCGCGGTCGTCTCCACCACCGACGACCTGAACCGCTTCTACCGCGCCCTGCTGACCGGCCGGCTGATCGGCCCGGCGGCGCTCGGGGAGATGCAGCGCACGGTGCCGATGGGCGGCATCGACTACGGCCTCGGCCTGTACGCCGTCGACATCCCCGGCTGCGGCCGCTTCTGGGGCCACGACGGCGCGGTGTTCGGCGCCGGAACCATCTCGCTGTCCAGTCCGGACGGCAGCCGCCAGGTGTCCGCGGGCTGGAACCTGATGAAGTACGAACGGCTCGACGCGGACGGCACGAGCTTCGAGCCGAGCCCGATCGACGACGCCCTCAACCGCTACGTCGTCGGCGCGCTGTGCCCGGCGTACGCCACCGCCCCGTCCCCGGCGCTGTCGGCCGCGCCCGCCCCCGCGGTGCTCCCCGGCGCCGATCTCTCCCCCGGGTCCTGGGCGGCGGTCCTGCGCTGAGCCGGCCGGCCCGGCGGACCCTGTGGACCGCCGGGCCGGAACGGGTGTCAGGCGCGGGGGTCCACCAGGATCTTGACGGCTGTTTCGTTGTGGTGGATCAGGGTTTCGAAGCCCTGGGTGACCAGGTCGTCCAGGCCGATGGTCCGGGTGATGAACGGGGCCAGGTCGATGCGGCCCTCCCGGACGAGTTCGATGGTCTGCGGGTGGGAGTTGACGTAGGCGATGGTGCCGCGCAGGTCGATCTCCTTGAGGACGAGTTTCTGCATGTCGAGCGATGCGGGCCTGCCCCAGATCGAGATGACGGTGATGGCGCCGCCGGGCCTGACGGCGTCCATCAGTGTGTCGAGGACCGCGTTGACGGATGTGGCTTCGAAGGCGACGTCCGCGCCTTTGCCGCCGGTGAGGCGGCGGACCTCCTCGGCGACGTCGGTGTCGGCGGGGTCGATGACGTGGTCGGCGACCTTGGCGTCCAGGGCCTTCTTCCGGCGCAGCGAGCTGAGTTCGGTGACCGCGACCGTGATGCCCATCGCCTTGAGCACCGCGCAGGTGAGCAGCCCGATCGGGCCGGCGCCGCCGACGAGGGCGAAGTCGCCTTCCTTCGCGCCCGAGCGCTGGAAGGCATGGTAGGCGACCGAGAGCGGTTCGATGAGCGCTGCCTGGTCGAGCGGGACGTCCCCGACGGGGTGGACCCATCGGCGTTCGACGACGATCTTCTCCGCGAGTCCGCCGCCGCGGCCGCCGAGCCCGATGAAGTTCATGTCGGGCGAGAGGTGGTAGGTCGGGTTGTTCTCGCTGGTGTCGACGTCGGGGCGCAGGATGTAGGGCTCGACGACGACGCGGTCGCCCGGTTTCAGGTCGTCGACGCCTTCGCCGACCGCGTACACGGTGCCGGACATTTCGTGGCCGAGTGTGACGGGTGCGGATTCGCCCGAGACCGGGTGCGGGTGGCCCGCGGGTGGGACGAAGATCGGTCCGTCGAGGTATTCGTGCAGGTCGGTGCCGCAGATTCCGCAGTATGCGACGTCGATGCCTACGGTGCCCGGTTGCACGGTGGGTTCCGGAATGTCTTCGATCCGGATGTCACCGCGGTCGTAGTAGCGTGCAGCCTTCACTGGGCCGGCTCCTTCGGCTGTGGTCCGCTCACCCCCGTGTCGGGTTCCTGCCGGTGGGGCGAGGTGCACCTCTTGTGCGACATATTCACACCAATAGCCACGTTACGTTTCTGTGTGGCCGGGCGCTCGTCGGGTCCGGTGCGGGGCCGCCGCGGGGTGGTGCCCCTCCCCCGTGGTGGTGTTGCGGACACCTCGCGCCCACTGCCTGGGGCCAGTGACCGGTGCCCCGGGCCGGGCCAGGGTGGTGTCATGTCCACTCGACGTGAAGTTCTCGCCGGTTCGGCCGCCCTCACCGGCGGCGCCCTTCTGCCCGCCGCGCCGGCAGCGGCCGCTGTTTCCCGTACGGCTGCGGGCCGTGTCCTCGCGTTCACCCGTGCCACGGTTCTCGGTGCGGGTCCCGGCCGTACCGTTCTCGTGCGTGACGGCCGTGTTGTCCAGGTGGGGCGTTCGGCCGAGGTGGTGGTTCCCGACGGGGCGGTGACGTATGACCTGACCGGCAAGTTCGTGGTCATGGGCGGTCTGGTGGACTCCCATGTCCACAATGACGGGCCCGAGTCCGTGCTGCCGCCCCTCTTCCCCCTCAACGGTGTGACCGCGGTCCGTGAGATGTGGGGCGGTCCGCTCCACCACGAGTGGCGGGAGAAGGTCCGTGCGGGCACGCTCCTGGGACCGCGCTGGGTGATCGCCGGCCCGATCATCGACGGGCGGCCCTCGTTGTGGGCCGATGACATCGGTGAGCGTGCCATCGAGGCCGCCGATGCCCCGGCCGCGCGGCAGGCGGTGCGCGAGTCGAAGGCGGAGGGCTGCGACTTCGTCAAGGTGTACTCACGGCTGACGCCCGAGGCGTACGAGGCGGTTGCCGACGAGTCCCGCCGTCAGGGGCTGCGTTTCGCGGGGCACTGCCCCGACACCCTCTCCCCCGCCCGTGCGAGCGATGCCGGGCAGCAGTCCATCGAGCACCTCCACGCCCTCCTCCTGGCCACCTCGTCCCGGGCGGACGAGGTCGGGCGGGCCATGGCGAAGGTGCGTATCGACTCCTCCCTCGGCACGAGCTTCGAGCGTTACGCGAGCTGGTTCCGGCAGGTGCACGCGGTGGAGTGGGAGGCGGTGCGGACGTACGACGTCGGCCGTACCCGTGCCCTGTTCGACCGGCTCGCCGCCAATGGCACCCGGGTCGTCCCGACCCTCACCGTCCACGATTCGCTGGAACGCACCGGCCGGCTTCCCGCCGAATCACCGGAGTTCGCGTATCTGCCCGGCTGGATGACCGGTGTCTGGCCCGGGATCTGGTCCGCGCTGACCGGGTGGCGCACCGCGCGGGACGTGTCGCGTATCGAGCGGATCTACGAACACCGGCTGCGGCTCGTCGGGGAACTCCACCGGGCCGGTGTGGAGTTGCTGGCGGGCACGGACACGGGGACCGGTTACGCGGTTCAGGGCTTCTCTCTCCACCATGAGCTGGAGTTGCTCGCCGAGGCGGGGCTGCCGGCCCGGGATGTTCTTCATGCCGCGACGGTCGCGCCCGCCCGGATGCTCGGCCTGCCGGAGGACCGTGCCGATCTGGTGGTGCTGGACGCGGATCCGCGTGTCGACATCCGTCATACGCGGCGGATCCATTCCGTGCTGGTCGACGGCCGGTACGTGGATGGTGCGCAGCGGTTGCGTCTGCTGGAGGACGTGGCGCGGGCGGCCGCGGCGAGCGAGCCCCCGGTCGCGGGGGCCGCCGCGCCTCATGTCTGCGTTCACTGACCGGCCGGGGTGCGGTCCTGTTCCCGGGTCTGTTCGCGGATGCCCCAGGGGGAGCCGTACGCGGTGAGCAGGTCGAGGTAGGGCTGGGCGGGCAGGGCTTCGGGGCCGAGGACGCCCTTGCCCGTCCATGCGCCGGTGGCCAGCAGTTCGAGGGCGATGACGGGGTTGATGGCCGTCTGCCAGACGACGGCCTGTGAGCCGTACTCCCGCATGGACCACTGGTTGTCGACGACGTGGTAGAGGTACACCTCGCGGGGTTCGCCGTTCCTGGTGCCCCTGATCCAGGTTCCGGCGCAGGTCTTGCCGGTCATCCGGTCGCCGAGTGCGGCGGGGTCGGGGAGGCAGGCGGCGACGACGTCGCGCGGGGAGACGCGTACGGGGCCGTCGTCGCCGGGCACGGTGATCCTGGCGGTGGAGTCCAGGCCGAGTTCGTGGAGGGTCTTGAGCTTCTCGATGAAGTCGTCGCCGAGGCCGTACTTGAAGGTGACGCGCCGGGTGTCGATCCAGCGGGGCACGAGCAGCACTTCTTCGTGTTCGACGTTGACGCATTCCACCGGGCCGATGCCTTCGGGGAAGTCGAAGACTTCGGGTTCGCTGAAGGGCGGGGTGGTGTACCAGCCGCGTTCCTTGTCGTACACCACCGGCGGGTTGAGGCATTCCTCGATGGTGGTCCAGATGTTGAACGACGGGGCGAAGGCGTGGCCCTCGACGGTCAGGTTGGCGCCGTCGCGGATGCCGATCTCCTCGATCTCGTCGAAGAGTTCGTCCGCGGCGTACCGGGCGAAGACGTCGGACAGTCCGGGTTCGACGCCCATGCCGACCAGGGCGAGGCGTTCCGCTTCCTCCCATGCGCCGGCCAGTGCGAACTGTTCGTCGCCGAGTTTGGTGCCGCACTGTTCGTAGGGCCGGGAGGGGTGCGGGGCGGACAGTGACATCGCCATGTCCATGTAGTGCGTTCGGGTGGCGAGTGCCGCGTTGAACAGGGGCATCACGAACCGGGGGTCGGTGGCGTTGAGCAGGATGTCGCAGTGGTGCTCGGTGAGTGCCCGGCGTACGGCCTTCTCGTCGGAGGCGTCCAGGCGCAGGGCGCTGAAGCGGCTGTCGTGTTCGGGCAGTGCGTCGAGTGCGGCCTGTGCGCGGGAGAGGTCGTAGTCGGCGACGACCATGTGGGTCAGGAAGTCCCTGCGGGCTGCGATCCGGGTCGCGGCGGTGCCGACGCCGCCTGCGCCGACGAGGAGTACGCGCATGTCGGGGGCCTTTCTCGGGGGTGGGTGCCTGGGGAAGTGGCCCTGATGCAACAGCACCCCCTGCTGTAAGGTCAACCGCGTTGGCATAAGGGTCGGCGGCGGTGCGGAGGGGTGAGGCAGTGCCCAAGAAGGTGGTGCCCGAGGAGGCGCGTCGCAGGCGCAGGCCGACGCGGCAGGGTTCGGTGCTCTCGGAGGCGCTGATCGTGCGGACCGCCCTGCGGGTGCTGCGGGAGCACGGCAGTACGGGGCTGACGGCCCGCCGGCTGGGGGCCGCGCTGGGGGCGGATCCCAGCACCCTGTACCGGTACTTCGCGGGAATGGACGACATCGCGCGGGCCATCGGCAACGAGCTGATGGGGCGGGCGATGGACGGGTGGGCGGCCGTCGGTGACTGGCGTACCGATCTGCGGTCCCTCGGGCTTGCCGTGCACTCCTCGTATCTTGCCCACCCCCAGGCCGCCGTGCTCACGGCCAGCCGTGTCAGCGGGCGGCCCCGGGAGATCGCGGTGGACGAGGCGATCCTCGGCATTCTGCGCGGGACGGGCCTGCCCGATGCCGCGGCGGTCCGCTTCTACCACGCGTTCATCGACCTGTCGCTGGCCTTCGCCGCGCTCGACGCGGGGGCGCTGGCGCTGTCGGAGGAGGCCCGCGGGGCCGATGAGGACATGTGGGGTTCGATCTACGCCCGGCTGCCCGCCGAGTCCCATCCGAACATCGCGGCGACGGCCCCCTTGCTGGTGGCCCGGATGCCGCACAGTGCCTATCCGGTGCTCCTGGACACGCTGCTGAACGAGATCGCCGCGGAGCTGGCCGCCGCCCGGCCGGGCGGGTGACCCCGGCGGGACGGACGGAGCGGGCCGGGCGGGCATTCCCCCCGGGGCGGCCGGTCCGGTCGCGGCCGAGGTGAGGCCGGACCGGGGCGAAACGGTGACACCGGGGCTTCAGGATGGGGCCCATGGACATGACGAACCGGTTCCGGCGCGTACGGCTGGGTTTCCTGTGGCGTTTCTCGGGCGTGGGGCCCGGCTGCCTCCTGGGTCTCGTGACGGCTGCCGTCCTCGGCACGGGCGGTACGGCGGACCGGCTGGGCGTCGGCGGCTGCCTGGCGGTCGCCGCCGCGGTGGCCCTGGCCGTGGCCGTGTCCGTGCCCGCCGGCTTCTGGGTACGCGCCGACGGCGAGGGGCTCGTCCTGTCCCGGGCCCTGCTGCGCCGCCGCTACCGCTGGGAGGATGTCACCGGCCTGGACATGGACCTCGACGAGGACCCCGATTCGGGCGCGGCCCGCCTCACCCTGCGGCTGCGCCTGGCCTCGACGCCGGCCACCGGCCGCGGGCCGCTCGTCGGTGTGCTCGGCCTCGCTTCCGGCCACCGGCTCCGGGGCGGCGGCCCACGCGGGCTCGCGGAGTTGTTCGCCCTCCTCGCCGACCGGCATGTCCCCCTCGCCGACCCGGACTTCGCCGGCCGCGCCCTCGCCGCGCACGGCCTTCCCCCGCTCGCTCCCGGGCCGGGCTGAGCGCTGCCGCGGGGGCCCGGGGCGGGGCCGGTTCAGCCGGCCCGGGTGTAGTGCTGCAGGTAGAGGAAGATCGACTTCCAGCCCGATCCCACGTTGACGATGTGCAGCTGACCGCCCGAGGGGCCGAAGTCCCAGGCGGCGATTCCCTGGACCTCGTCCCCGGGTTCCACGTCCTGGTGGAATTCGTAGGCGACCTGGCCGGAGGCGGGGTCGACCGAGTAGACGGACTTCGCCTTGTCGTCCACGGAGGCGTAGAGCCTGCCCTGCCACATCGCGGCGCCCTGGATCCGGCTCAGGGGCTGCGACAGTGTCACGGTCCGGGCCACGGGGAGCGTCGAGCCGGACGGCAGGTTCAGCAGGTCGTCGAGGCGGTAGGCGACGAGCTTGTCCGTACCCCGTGCGGCGTCGTGGTCCCAGGGCGAGGTGTAGACGAGTCCGGCCGCGGCGTCGACCGCGACCCAGGGCACGCCGCCCGGCATCTGCGCGAGGGGCAGCTGCAGATAGCGGCCGGTGTAGCTCAGGTCGCTCGCGTCGTACAGCGCGAGCAGCGGGTGCTGGTAGTTCTTGCCGCCGTCCTCGAGCGGTGCGATCACGTAGCCGCCGTAGTACTCCACGTCGCCTATGTGGTCGCTGCCGTACGTTCCGCTCAGTTCCCAGGGGATGGGGGCTATCGACGACGCGGCCTCGGAGTCGTTCGCGGCGGTGGCCTTCACCATTCCGCCGGGTCCGGCGTAGTAGAAGTACGTCCCGTCCGTGGCGACGCCCTGGCCGCGTTCCAGTGCGTTGAACCCGGTCCACCGTTCGTAGTCCGCGGTCCGTGTCCAGGCCGCCGCGGCCATGGCGGGAGACGCGGCGCTCCCGATGAGTGTCGCGGCCGCGACTGCCGCGACCGCCGAGATCCTGCCCAGCTTCATCCGGTCCCGCCCTCCTTCTGTTCTGCTGTGCAGAACACTGTTTTCACAGGCGAGTGGATTACAGCAGCGGTAGGCAATGACCGTCAACACACCCTGGATTAAGGCTCGTTGACGTAAACACGGGGAGCCGGGCGGCCCCCGTCCGGGTGGGCCGGGGCGGTGCCCGTGTCCCGCCCGGGCCCGGTGGGCACCATCCCTGCGGCGCCCACCGGTGCCGTCCGCCCGCCCGGGCACGTACGAAGAGAGGTCCTCATGGACAGCAGCGTCTACGCACTGGACCCCCGTGGTCTCGACCGCAGCGGTGAGGACCGTGCGCTCAGGGCCCGGGGCCCGGTCAGCCGGGTCGACGTGCTCGGCGTCGAGGCATGGGCCGTCACCGATCCCGGGTGGCTGCGGCAGTTGCTGACCGACCCCCGGATCTCGAAGGACGCGCGGGCGCACTGGCCCGGCTTCGAGGACGCGCAGGGCACCTGGCCGCTGGCCCTGTGGGTCAGCGTCCGGAACATGTTCACCGCGTACGGGCGGGACCACCACCGGCTGCGCGGGCTCGTCCGGACGGCGTTCACCGCCCGGCGCACCCGCGAGATGGTCCCCGTCATCGAGGAGACGGCGGACCGGCTGCTCGACGCCCTCGACGCCGCACATGCCCCGGGTGAGCCCGTGGAACTGGTCGCCGCCTACACCCGGCGCCTGCCCATCCTGTTCATCTGCCGCCTCATGGGAATGCCCGGGCAGGACCACGACCGGGTCCGGCAGCTCGCCGACGTGATCTTCTCCACCGCGTACGGCCGGCAGGAGCAGGTGGCCTGCCAGGAGGAGTTGTACGGGATCCTGCGCGATCTGGTGGCGTACAAGCGCGAGAACCCGGGCGAGGACCTGACCACCGCGCTGGTGTACGCCCGCGACGACGAGAACGGGACGCTGAACGAGCAGGAGCTCATCGATACGCTCCTGCTGGTGATCACCGCCGGCTTCGAGACCACGGTCGGGCTCCTCACCAACGCCGTCCGCAACCTCCTCACCCACCCCGGGGAACTCGGCCATGTCCGCGCGCGGCGTGCCACCTGGGGCGATGTCGTCGAGGAGACCCTGCGCCGCGACGCGCCCATCGCGAACCTGCCGCTGCGCTACCCCGTGGAGGACATCACCCTCCCCGACGGCTCCGTCATCGCCCGGGGCGAACCGATCCTGGCCTGCTACGGAGCGGCCGGCCGTCATCCCGGTGAGCACGGGCCGGACGCCGACCGGTTCCTCCTGCTGCGGCTGACGAAGGACCACCTCGCCTTCGGGCACGGCGTCCATCTGTGCCTGGGGGCTCCGCTGGCGCGCGCCGAGGGGGAGATCGCCCTCGCCCGGCTCTTCGGCCGTTACCCGGGCATCCGCCTCGCCGACGGCGAGGACCGCACCCCGGTGCCCAGTTTCATCTCCCACACCACCAGGCGCCTGGACGTGGTGCTGGAGCCCGCCCGCGGGGAAGGGGACACCGGGGCGGCCTGACGGTGCGAGGCGGCCGAAGTGCGCCGGGGGAAGGGGACCGGCCGCCGGTGGCCGGCGGGACCGACGGGCGCCCGGCCCGTGTGCGGGCGCCGCGTTTCACTTCCGGGCGACGAATCCCCACTGGTCGACGGGCTCGGCGCCCGCTTCACCCGGCTCGGGACGCCACAGCGAGATGGACCCGAACCCCGGCTCCACCAGCTCCATCCCGTCGGCGCTCGCGAGGATCTCCTCGGGCCGGCGTACCAGGTAGGCCGGGGTGTCTCCTGAGGCGTACGCCTCCTGCGCGGCCAGTGTCTGCGGGGTGGCGATCGTGTCGCAGAGCACGAGGTGGCTGCCCTCAGGGGTTCCGGCCATGTACCGGCGCATGAGATCGATGCCGGCCTGCGGTTCGACGTGTCCCAGGGTGGAGAGCACCATGACGGCCACCGGCTGTGTCATGTCCAGGGTCTCCGCGGCTTCCTGGAGCACCTGTTCGGCATCGCGCAGGTCGGCGTGCACGTAGTTCGTCATGCCGTCCGGTGCGCTCGTCAGGAGGGCGCGGGCGTGGGCCAGGACCAGGGGGTCGTTGTCGACGTAGACGATGCGTGCCGTGGGCCGTACGGTCTGGGCGACTTCGTGGGTGCTGTTCTGGACGGGGAGGCCGGTTCCGATGTCGAGGAACTGGGAGATTCCCGCCTCACCGGCCAGGTAGCGGACCGCGCGGGCCTGGAAGGCGCGCGACGCCAGGGCGAGTTCCCGGGTCTGCGGGTAGGTGGCGATGACCTGGTCCCCCAGCTCCTGGTCGACGGGGTAGTGGTCCTTGCCCCCGATCCAGTAGTTCCACACACGGGCCGAGTGCGGTACGCCGCTGCGTATCCGGGCCTCGAGCTCGGAGTTGGGGTTCATATGCGCCTCGCTTCGTGTCGTGTGTGCTGCGGTCGGGTCCGGCCCGATGACCGGGGTGGCTGAACAGCACCGCGCCAAAGGGTGCCGATGCGGAGGTCCGGTTCCTGGCGGGCCCGGGGGTCACCCCGTCCGGTCCGTCCGGCGCAGGAGCCGGGTCCGTGCATGTCACGCATCTGTGTGAGTACGGGCAGGCCTTCTTGTGCGGTGATGTCGTAGCCGTAGCCGAAGTCGTTGCGAGATTCTCGCAGTTCATTCTCCGTGTGGCCGAATCGTACGCCTGCCTCCTGCGGCTCCCGGCGGCGCGTCGGGCCGCGGCGAGGCGGCGCCGGGCGGCGGCACCACCTGCAAGGTTGTCAGGTTCCAGACATGCCGGTTTCGGACAGTGACCGACTGTTCTTGATCCGGTAGTCGGACTTACAGACTGGGCGTCGCCCTTGGGTGCCTCGTCCGGGCGCCCTCGAAAGGAGACCCCGTGAAGAAGACCCTGTCCGTGGCAGCGAGCCTGGTCATCGCCGCGACCTGCGGCTTTGGCATGACGCTTCCCGCGCACGCCGCTGACACGGCCGGTGTCACGGCTGCGGCGGGCCCCTCGTCGCAGTCCTCCCTCGACACCTCCTCCATGGACCCGCAGCACCAGGCCGTCGTCGACCGGATCCTGGCGAAGCTGCCCGCCGACTGGCAGGCCCGTCTCGACGCCGCGAAGGTCAAGTACGGCCTGCAGGGCGGACAGTGGCAGGAGATCCGCGACAGCGCGATCAACCCGGGCGACTACCAGTGCCAGACGACCGAGCTGTCGCAGTACGCCAACGCGCTCCTCGACGACGTCCAGGACCCGTGGAACATCTTCATCCTCTCGCTCTTCGGCGGGTTCGACATGCCCACCTACGACGCGCTGATCTACGGCAAGGAGTCGTCGTCGAACACGTTCGGCGTCAACGGCCAGTACACCCAGCAGCTCAACTCCGAGATGAAGAACCTCAAGCGCTTCTGGGACATCGACTCGGCGAACATCGAGCTGATCCCCATGCACGGCGCGGACGTCTTCACCAGCTCCGACCGCCTCTCGCGTACGCTCTCCGTGCTGTACGGCGGCACACCTGAAGAGAACCTCGACCTGGCCGACATGCTCATCGAACTGGTCGACTCCGAGCCGTCCCTCCAGGGCGGCGCCAACCCGATCTTCACGTTCAACGCCTTCGCCTACAGCGAGAAGGACGACCCGGCGCCGCTCGGCGTCACGGACCGGATCATCATGGGCGACGGCATCCTGCAGGGCATGTACAAGGTGAACCTGGGCGACGTCGCGCCGCGCGGCATCCTGGGCCACGAGTTCGGCCACCACGTCCAGTACCAGAAGAACCTCTTCGAGAGCGACCTGACCGGCCCGGAGGCCACCCGCCGCACCGAGCTCATGGCGGACGCGTTCGGCACGTACTACCTGACACACTCCCGCGGCGAGTCGCTGAACGCCGCCCGCGTCCTGAAGTCCGAGAAGTCGTTCTACCAGGTCGGCGACTGCAGCTTCACCAGCTCCGGCCACCACGGCACGCCCAACCAGCGTTTCAACACGTCGAGCTGGGGCGCGAGCATAGCCAACGAGGCACCGAACCAGGGGCACATACTGCCCGCCCTCACGTTCGACAAGCTCTTCGAGGCCAAGCTGCCCGACCTGGTCAAGCCGGACAGCAAGTAGCGGCACCCTCCGCGCGCGGGCGCTGAACGCCCCGGCCGCGGACCCGCGCGGGCGGGCCGGATCACGCACCGGCCCGCCCCGCGCGCACCCGCGTCCACGCGTCCTGTCCTGCCGCCCGGGGTCACAGCCAGCCGCGGCGGCTGGCCTGGATGCCGAGCTGGAAGCGGGTCTTGGCTCCGAGCATCTCCTGGAGGCGGGCGATGCGCCGGGCGACGGTGCGCTCGCTCACCCCCAGCTCACGGGCGATCGACTCGTCGGTCAGCCCGGCGCTGAGATAGCTCAGCAGCTGCCGCCCCTCGGGGGCCGCCTCGCTCTTGACGGTCTCCCCGGCCGGCGGGAGCGGAACGGCGAGCTGCCAGTACGACTCGAAGACGCCGGTCAGCCCGTCCAGGAGCCCCGACGGCTGCACGACGACGCTGTGGTGCCCCGTACGGTTGGGGGCGGCGACGGAGACCACGGCGAAACGGTCGTCGCAGACCAGGACGTTCAGCGCGACGTCGGGGAAGACCCGGGCCTGCTCCCCCCGGGCCACGCACTCGTGCGCCACGTCCAGCGCCTTGGGGTCCTGCAGGATGTTGGCGCTGTACACCACCCGGTAGGCGACCCCGCGGGCCAGCGCGTCCAGGGTGCCGGGGCCGACCTCCGGCATCCGGTCGCCCCCGCCCACCGGCCCGATCGACAGCGCGCGCACCTGGGACACGGCCCCGTTGTGCACCCACGACTGCACCTCCCCGCGCCGCTCGGAGGTGTCGACGACCTCCACGTAGCTCGCCCCGGCGGTGTGGTCGAGCCAGTACTGCGACAGGGCCGTGGCGCTCTCGTAGGCGGCCCTGGCCTGGCGCGCGCGCCGCTCGGCGACCGCCTCCAGCACCGCGCGGGGCGGCTGGGCGGTCAGCCTGCCGCCCGTACGGGACACCAGACCGATGTCGCCCAGCTCGGCGGCGGCGTCCTTGAGGCCGTCGAGCGGCACCCCGGCCAGCTCCGGCCGGCCGGTGAGCTCGGCCGGGGTCTGCGGCCCCCGTTCCACGAGCGCGAGATAGACGGTCTCCGCTCTCGCGGACAGGCCGAGATCCTGCAACGGGCGCAGCGTGCGCATGTTCCCCCAAACCCGGCGGCGCCGCGCGGCGCCGCCGACCGGCCCCACCCCTGCGGGGGCTGTCGTTCCGTCAGAGATCGCCGGCCGGACACCGGGCCGGTCCTGCGGGCCCGGGTGCGTGCGGCGCGACGTGCGGTGCGGGTGAGAGCACCCGTACGGGCACCTGTGGGGGGGGGCGGATGTGCCTGCGGCCGGTCTGCGGCCGTCGGCAGTGGGGGTATCCGGTCACCTGGTCCGCGGGCGGTGAGTGGGGAAGGCCGTGGGGCGTTTCGCCGGGCGGGGTCGGTGGGGTGGTGCCGGTGAAAGGTGCGGGCCGCCGGGCCGAGGTGCTCTCGGGCCCGGCGGCGGCCGTGTCAGACGGCCCGGAAGCTGTACAGGGCGCCGACGCTCTTCCAGGAGTGCAGGCCCAGGGAGGGCTCGCTGTGGGCGGAGGTGCCCGTGCAGTCGCCGTCGCGGTAGAACTCCACCCGTCGGTCCGTCATGTTCACGGTGGCCAGTACGCCGAACGGCGCGGTCACGCACGCGGTGCCGATGTCCTCGTAGAGGGCCCACCGGCCGGTGAGGGCGCCTTCCCAGACGCAGATGTTGCCCGCGACGGCGCACTGCGACGGATCCGTCCCGGTGGCCGGACCGGAGGATGCCGATGCCGTTCCCGGCACGACTCCGGCCAGCAACGCCGCGGACATGACCGCGACACCGGCCGCGGCCCTCTTCAGACCCTGGATGCGCATGCCTTCTCCTCACAAAGGTCGGGTGATCCGTCCAGCCGCGGCCAAGCCTCACCCCTGCCCCCCGGGCAATCAAGACTTCAATCAAAAGGCTGGCCGGATAACGCGCGGACAAGCGAGGCCGAACCGGACGAGACCCGGGCGATCGGACCGGGCGAAGAAGACCGGTTCACGCCGTGCGGCGGCCGTTCGGGCCGCGGCGCGTTTCACCGGTGCGCCAGGACGATGCCGCCGAGCCTGCTCTCGGCGGAGGTGAGGGTGGTGCGCGACCGGACGGTGAAGCCCGCCTCGTCGAGCCATGCGGACATCCGGTCGTGGCTGCGGCGGTGGACGCGGACGTTCATGGGGTGGCCGTAGCCCTCGGTCTTCAGCCGTACCCCGTCGCCGACATGGAAGCCGAGCAGCAGCGGGCCGCCGGGCCTCAGGACGCGCCGGAAGTGCGCGAGGACCGGACCGATCTCGTGGTCGGGCACGTGGATCAGTGTGTACCAGGCGATCAGGCCGGTCACCGAGGCGTCGGGGAGGGCGAGGTCCGTCATGGAGCCGGTGTCGAACCGGAGTCCGGGGTGCTCGTGCCGGGCCGTCTCGATCATGCCGGGCGACAGGTCGATGCCGAAGGCGTCCGTTCCCAGCCGGTTCAGGTGGGCGGTGATCCTGCCCGTTCCGCAGCCCACGTCCGCGACCGGTCCGCCGCCCCGGGCGCGCACCAGGCCGGCGAAGCGGGCCAGGGCGCCGCGTTCCTCGGGGGTTTCGTCCAGGAGGTGGCGGGTGCGGTCCGCGTAGCTCTCGGCGACGGTGTCGTACGAGGTGCGGGTGTTCTGGAGCCAGTCGTCGGTGCCCGGTTCCTTCTCCATGGCCGTGGACTGTCCTCCTTCCGTGGTTCAGCCGGCCGTGGTCCGGGGCCGGCCGGGGCGTACCGAGAAGGTTCCCAACTCCCCGTGCGGCGTGGCTCGTTCCCTCGAAGGGAATTCGGCCTGTGCCTGTCGCCCGGGTGGCCGCCGCCCCCGTTCGCGTGGTGGCGCGGGGCCCGGCGGCCGTCGTCCCGCTGGAAGCCGGTGAAGAGCCCGTCCGCACGGGTGAGGCCCGCGAAGGCGGGGTCCGGCTTCGGGTGCGGCTCGAAGCCGGTGGCCTGCTGGCAGAAGGCCGCCGGGGACTGCGGGCCGGGGCAGTCGAGTGTGACGGCGGTCGGTCTCGTTCCCGCGTTCACGGACACGCGCACCCTCGGAGCGGCTGGCGGGTTTCCACGGCGGACGCCGCAGCACCACGTGCCGAATTCCGGGTCGGATTCCCGCCAGCGCCCTTCCGCCGCACCAGCAAAGCTCGGTGCCATGAACCGACTTGAAGGAAACGTCGCCCTCGTCACGGGCGGCAGCCGGGGTATCGGTGCCGCGGTGGCACTGCGACTGGCCGAGGAGGGCGCCGACATCGTCCTGACCTACGAGAACAACACGGAACGCGCCGAGGGCGTGGTCGAGCGGATCAGGGCCGCGGGGCGCCGGGCCCTGGCCCTGCGGGCCGACAGCGCCGCGCCCGGGGCTCCGGCCGCCGCGGTGGACGAGGCGGCCGCGACGTTCGGCAGGCTGGACGTCCTGGTCAACAACGCCGCGGTCTTCCTCGTCGGCCCCCTGGAGGACTGGGGCCCGGCGGAGATCGACCGCACCCTGGCGGTGAACGTCCGGGCACCGTTCACCGCGTCCCAGGCCGCCGCCCGGCACATGGGCCCGGGCGGCCGCATCATCAGCATCGGCAGCAACGTCGCCGACCGCGCCCCCTTCCCGGGGCTGGCGCTGTACTCGATGAGCAAGACGGCCCTGGCGGGGATGACCCGGGGGCTGGCCCGGGAACTGGGCCCGCGCGGGATCACCGTCAATCTGGTGCATCCCGGCCCCACCGACACCGACGCCAACCCCGCCGACGGGCCCGGCGCCCGGGCGATCGCGGGCCTGACCGCGCTGGGCCGTTACGCGGAGGCCTCCGAGATCGCGGCCACCGTCGCCCATCTGGCGAGCCCGGACGGCGCCTACGTCACCGGGGCCTGCCTCCACGTCGACGGCGGCTTCACCGCCTGACGGCG
>NZ_JBHJQP010000044.1:0-46700 GCF_042262625.1 Streptomyces sp. NPDC056347
CCCTTTCCGGGAGCGCCCGGGCCCGCGGCGGCCGCCCCACGGTGTCCCGTCCGGATATCGCTCCCGCGGCGCCTGCGTGATGATGTCCGTATGGCCGACGACCTCAGAGACGTCCAGGAGTTCTTCGCCGCCCGCGCGGCCGACTGGGACAGCCGCTTCCCCGATGACGGCCCCGCCTTCGCCGCCGCCGCGGACGCGCTCGCGCTGCGGCCGGGCGACGCGGTGCTCGACGCCGGCTGCGGCACGGGACGGGCGCTGCCCGCCCTGCGCGCGGCCGTCGGGTCACGGGGCACGGTGCTGGGCGCGGACGTGACCCCGGCGATACTGGAGGAGGCAGTACGTGCCGGGCGCGACCGCGAGGGGATTCTGCTGCTCGCCGACGTCGCGCGGCTGCCTCTGGGGCCCGGCGTGCTCGACGCGGTCCTTGCGTCCGGCCTGATCTCCCACCTCTCCCGCCCCGGCCCCGATCTGGCGGAGCTCGCCAGGGTGGTACGGCCGGGCGGGCTGCTGGCACTCTTCCATCCGATCGGGCGGGCCGCTCTCGCGGCGCGCCACGGCCGCCGCGTCACCGACGACGATCTGCGGGCCGAGCCCAACCTCCGGCCGCTTCTCGCGCGTGCGGGCTGGCGGCTCGACGCGTACACCGACGAGGACGACGGCTTCCTCGCCCTCGCCGTACGGGCGCCCTGAGCCCGCCCGGCACACGCGCGGTCACTCCGCCGGGGCTCCGGACCCGCGATGGTGCGGGACCGGGCAACCACCGACGCCGGGGCGGGGGAACGTACCCAGCCCGGAGACCTCGTGGCCGTTCGGATAGCCCTTGATCTCCGGGTTCTGCCGGGCGTAGTGCGCGGTGGTGCGCGGCGGCAGAAGCCGCACCGCCCTGGCCCTGAGCCGCAGGGCGCCGCCGGTCAGACGCCGGGCCGTGGCGCCGGGGCGCGGGTAGCGGAAGGCCCGGAGCAGGGAGTCGTCGAGCAGGGCGAGGGCGGCCCTGCGGGCGACGGGGGCCAGCGGTCGCGGATACCAGGAGCCCATCAGGTCCAAGGTGGCGTCGGAGACCCGGCGCGCCCCTTCGTCCCAGCCGAAGTGTTCCGCCTCGTAGTCGTCGAGGGTGCGCTCGAAGTCCTGGTAGGTCGTCGGCAGGTCCTTGATCCCCATGTGCTCGCCCAGGGCCCGGTAGTAGGCGGCGCAGGCCCGCAGCTCGTGATTGGAGAGCCGACGCCAGCCGTAGTCGTCGAGCCAGCGCTTCGGGGTCACGACGAAGGTGCACAGCACATAGCGCATGTCGTCGTTGCTGATGTCGTAGCTGCGGTGCATCTGGTTGATCCGGCGCAGCGCCGAGCGGCCCGATCCGCTGTCGAAGCCGTGCTCCAGGACCGCGTCGAGAAGCAGCGCGGTATCGTCGTAGCGCTTCTGCGAACGATCCGTCAGTTCGGCGGTCTCCGCGAGGAGGCGGCCGATGCTGGGCACGGCATAGGTGCGGTAGAGGGCCAGTTCCAGCGCGCGGGCGATGTCCCAGGGGAACTCGTAGGTCGCCGTGATCCGGTAGATGCGCAGGAAGTCGCGCTCCGGGTCCAGGCTCTGAATCTCCCTCAGCCGGTCGTACCGCTTCACCGTGCTGCCCCCTTTCGTCGGCCGGAGGTCCAACTCTACGTCGGTGGGGAAGACCACAGGAGGGCATGGAAATGCCGCGCCCGCACAGTTGCACGGAATGACGGAAGGCGGTCCTCATGATCGACATAATCGGCGGCCTGCGCCGGGCGGTCACCTTCGAACGCAAGGAGGACCGGCCCGCGCCGCCCGCCAAGGAGGCTCGGCGCAGACAGCCCAATCTCTTCGAGGCGGCCGCCGTCTTCGTCGCGGCGTCCGCGACGGAGGACCAGGCGCGGGCCGAGGAGGCGAGCGGCTGGGTGTCGCCCGAGGCCCTGTCCTTCGGGGTCAGCGAGCTGGCCTGCCGGGCCGTCGTCGCGCTGGCCCGCGAGCGTGGCGAGTCTCCTCAGGACGTGGCCCGTGCGCTGCTCGGCCTCCCCGCCGACCGGGCGGTGCCGGTCGTGGAGCACCGCTCCTGAGGAGGGCGGCACGCCGGGCCACGTGCGTACCCGCTTCGTTTGTCAGGGCCTCGACGAGCGGGTTACTCACTCGTTAAGGTGCGCCGACGACCAACGACGAGGGACGAGGAGGGTGCCGTGGCCACGCCGGACGACATGGTCGCCGACGACGACGCGCTGTACGTGCTTACGGCGGCGCTGCTGACACCGGCGCACTTCCCGACCGTCCTCGGCGACGACTATCCGGCCGCGTGCGCGGTGTTCGGCGTCGAGCCGTACGCCGAGGGGTACGGGCTGGTGCTCGGGCAGGACGGTTCGGGCGCGCGGTGGACCGTCGTCGTCGACGACGTGTCGCTGGTCGCCGTCGCGATCGCGGCCTGGGACTGCGGCATGGAGCACGAGCTGTCCCCCGACGACCGGTCGGTGGTCTGCGCGCTCCCGGGCTGGCCGCTCCCGCTCGCGGTCGCGGCTCCCAATGTGGCGGCGCCGCACGACCCTCCGCCGGACCCGAAGGCCGGGGACACGGCTCCGGTTCCGCTGACGCCGCCCGACACGGAGTCCTGGGGGCCCGCCCAGCGACGCATGGGGGCGGACGAGATCGCGCACCAGTGGGCGGCCTGGCGCGAGCAGATCGACGATTCGGCCGATTTCGCCTCGGCCGCGGGCTCCCCGACCCCCGACTCTCAAGCTGAGGTGAAGGGTGAGGTCGAGGACGGTGCCATGGCCCCGCCGTCCAACGCGCACCCCGGCGTACGGCGCGTGCTCGCGGAGGCCCAAGGCTATGTGGACTCCCCGCCGCCGCCCGGCCGCGTACGGTCCTCCTTCGCCTCCGACGACGCCCGGATGCTGCGCGCCGACGGCCCCGGCTGGTCCCTGGTGGCCCGGACCGACGACATCGCGTTCGTACTGCTGGACGAGGAGCCGGGCGAGGTGCTGCCGGTCGGGCGGGGCGCCGAACTGCCCGGCCTGCTGGCGGCGCTGGACGCGCTCGCGGTCCGCCCGGCCTGACGCCTACGCCGAGGCGCGGGCAGGGCGGGGCCGCGCACGGCCCCGTGGCGCTCGGGGGCCGTCCTCAGCGGCCTATCTCCTTGCGGGTGATCCGGCGGAGCCTGCGCCGCTGCCCGGGGTCGAGCAGCAGATAGGCGACAGCCGGAACTCCGACCAGGACCAGCAGCGACAGCCAGAAGCCGATGAACGGCATCAGGATGACTGCGGCGATCACACCCCCGATGGCGATCTTCGCGCTGTTCGACATCGTCCGTGCCTCCTTCGCGGCCCGAAGCCGCATCTGCTGTGAGAACGCTTGTGCGCTTCCGTCGGTTCCGGGGAGCCGCGACCGTTCAGCGCAGGGGTTCGCCGACCTCGTGCATGTGCCGCAGCGCCTGGCGGTAGGACTCGACCAGCCCGGTCTCGGCGTACGGCATGCCCAGCGCCTGGCAGTGGGCCCGCACCATGGGCTGGGCCAGGCGCAGGTGGGGCCGGGGCATGCTCGGGAAGAGGTGGTGCTCGATCTGGTAGTTGAGGCCGCCCAGGAACCAGTCGGTGAGGATGCCGCCGCGCACGTTGCGCGAGGTGAGGACCTGGCGCCGGAGGTGGCCCCAGCGTTCGCCGTCCGGGTCGGGCATCTCCATCCCCTTGTGGTTCGGTGCGAAGGCCATGCCCAGGTGGAGCCCGAACAGCGCGTGGTGGAGGAGCGCGAAGACGACGGCCTTGCCCGGCGACAGGACGGTGAGCAGCAGGGCTGCGTAGAGACCCAGGTGGGCGACGAGGAGGAGGGCCGACAGCAGGCGTTCCCGGGCGGGCTGCCGGCGCAGGTACTGGAAGCCGGAGATCTTCAGTGCGATGCCCTCGAGAAGCAGCATCGGGAAGAAGAGGCGCGCCTGGTTGCGGGTGAGCCAGCCGGCGAATCCGGCGCGCCGGGCGGCTTGGTGCTGCGTCCAGACGAGCGCACCCACCGCGACGTCCGGATCCTTGTCGATGTGGTTGGGGTTGGCGTGGTGGCGGGCGTGCTTGTCGTTCCACCACGCCTCGTTCATGCCGAGCAGCAGATTGGCGTGGACCAGGCCGATGGCGCGGCCCGCCCGGCGGCCGCCGGTGATCTGGGCGTGCCCGGCGTCGTGCCCGATGAACGCGGTGCGCGCCCAGAAGACCGCCAGCGGCAGCGCGAGGAACAGCGTCCACCAGGTGTCGCCGAGCAGGAACATGCCGGTGATCACGGCGGCCAGCGCGGCCAGGTTGACCGCGATCCCGGTCGCGTACCAGCCGGTCCGCCGGTCCAGCAGGCCCTGCCCCTTCACCGCCCGGAGCAGGGGTGTGAAGTCGCTCCCCTGGGACGGCACGGCTGTTGCGGCACACTCGGTGTCCGTCGCGCCTCCCGCTGCGGTGCGGCAGGCGGCGACACCTTCCGCGACGGCGTCTCCCGCACCGTCCCTGGTGGCTCCCGCCGCGGCGGCCATGGCCTGGGGCATGATGTCTCCGGTCTCTGAAATGCTGCGCTGACCTGGAGAAACGTAGGGCGGCGGAGGGTGCGGCAGCTATGGCGCCAGCACCCGAGATCCCCGGGGGCAAACCCCCTCCCCATAGGGGTGCTGGCTCCACCCCGATGGCCGGAATGATTCTTTCCGGGACTGGCTCGGCACCCCGGGCGGGCAACTATGTCCCAGGTCACAGCGGCTCCGTTCACGTTCCCGGGCAGGGGTGGGGTACCCTCGGCGCCCCCGACGCCCCGACATCCACTAGTCAAATTTGAGGAATTCGGCTTCGCTGTGCACAGACTTCCTGCCGCAACGCTCTCCGAGATTTCCGCCCTCTCCGCCTGTTCCGTGGTGTTCCTCCCCGACGACCCCGCCCGCACCGGCCGAATCGCCTTCTGGCATCCGGACGGCAGCGGTCCGCCCGACGGCCCCGGGTCCGTGGCGGAGCTGACCGTCGTCGGCCCCGACGTCCAGCCGTACGCCGTACCGGCGCGGCTGCTCCCGGTCCGGGACGCGCTGCCCGTGCTGACCCGTGCGCGGGCCTCGGCGCACGCTTCCGGCGCGGCCGCGTTCTGGGGCGCGGCCGCCCTGCTCGCCCTTCAGTTCGCCGCCCGGGGCCTGCTGCTGCCCGGGCTGAGCGCCACCGATCACGATGCCTGGCGGGTCGGGCCGCTGACCGCCGACGACCAGGCCCTGATCCGGACGCTCGCGGCCTCGATGCCGCCGACCGCCCACGCGGTCCCGCTCGACGGGACGGACGCCGAGCCCGTGCTGCTGCCCGAGCCCGAGCGGCTGCTGCGTGCCTTCCTCGACGCGGTGGCGGACGGCCTGCCCCGGACCCCGGCCGCCGCGCTGGCCGGTGGCGGCCCGGCGTTCACCGCGGACGAGCCCCAGCATCTGCCCGACCGACGGGCCTGGGCGGCCGACATCGCGGCGGGGCACGACGCGGGTGTCCGGCTCTCGCTCCGGGTGGAGGTGTCCGGGCTCGCCGTACCGGACGCGCAGGCTCCGGGCGAGGAGGCCGGGACGGGGTCCGGTGGCCCGGCCTTCCGGGTGGTGCTCCAGATCCACAGTGTCAGCGACCCCACGCTGGTCGCCGACGCGGCCGAGGTATGGGCGGGTGACGCGCGCATCGCAGCCGCGTTCGGGCCCCGTGCCCGGATGGACACCCTGCTGGCGCTGGGCCGGGCCGCCCGGGCCTGGCCCCCGCTCTCCCCGCTGCTGTCCGCCGCGGTCCCCGACGCCGTGGAACCGGCCGACGACGAGCTCACCGAGCTCCTCGGCCCCGCCGGACGGGCGCTGGCCGCGACCGGCGTCCAGGTGCACTGGCCCAAGGAACTGGCCCGCAAGCTCACCGCACGCGCCGTGATCGGACCGCCCAACGACGAGCGGGACGGCCCGGCCGCCATGGAGTCCGGGGCCGCCCCGCTGCTGTCCGCCGACGCGCTGCTGGCGTTCGACTGGCGGTTCGCGCTGGGGGATCAGCAGCTCGACCGCGCTGAGCTGGACCGGCTCGCCGAGGCGAACCGGCCGGTGGTACGGCTGCGGGACCAATGGGTGCTGATCGACCCGGAGGAGGCCCGTCGCGCCCGCGAGACCCAGGACCGCAAGGTCGCCCCGATCGACGCGCTGGGTGCCGTGCTGACCGGCTCCGCCGAGGTCGACGGGCGCCGGGTCGAGGTGCAGGCCACCGGCTGGCTGGAGCGGCTGCGCCGGCGCCTGGCCGATCCGGCCTCGGCCGAACAGTGGATCGGCCCGCCCGAGGCCCTGGCCGCCACCCTGCGCGACTACCAGCTGCGCGGTCTGAACTGGCTCCACACCATGACCTCGCTCGGACTCGGCGGCTGCCTCGCCGACGACATGGGCCTCGGCAAGACCATCACGCTGATCGCGCTGCATCTGCACCGCCGGACCGTCGAGTCCGCCGCCGGTCCGACACTGGTGGTCTGCCCCACTTCCCTGATGGGCAACTGGCAGCGGGAGATCGAGCGATTCGCGCCGGGTACGCCGGTGCGCCGCTTCCACGGCGGCACGCGCAGCCTCGACGATCTGTCGGACGGCGAGTTCGTCCTCACCACGTACGGCACCATGCGGCTCGACGCGGCGAAGCTCGCGGAGATCGGCTGGGGCATGGTCGTCGCGGACGAGGCGCAGCACGTGAAGAACCCGTACTCGGCGACGGCCAGGCAGCTGCGGACGATCGGCGCGCAGGCCCGGGTGGCGCTCACCGGCACTCCCGTGGAGAACAATCTCTCCGAACTGTGGGCGATCCTCGACTGGACCACACCCGGTCTGCTGGGCCGCCTCGGCACCTTCCGTACCCGCTACGCACGGGCCGTGGAGGGCGGTGATCCGGCGGCCGCGGAACGGCTCGCCGCACTGGTGCGCCCGTTCCTGCTGCGGCGCCGCAAATCCGATCCCGGCATCGCCCCGGAGCTGCCGCCGAAGACCGAGACGGACCGCACGGTGTCCCTGACGGCCGAACAGACCGGGCTGTACGAGGCGGTGGTGCGCGAGACGCTGACCGCCATCTCGGCCGCCGACGGCTTCACCCGGCGGGGCCTGGTCGTCAAGCTGCTGACCGCGCTCAAGCAGATCTGCAACCACCCGGCGCAGTACCTGAAGGAGGAGGAGCCGCGGATCGCGGACCGTTCGGGGAAGGTCGAGCTGCTGGACGAACTGCTGGACACGATCCTGGCGGAGGGGGCGAGCGTGCTGGTGTTCACCCAGTACGTGCGGATGGCCCGGCTGCTCGAGACACACCTGGCGGCGCGCGGGGTGCGTACGCAGTTCCTGCACGGCGGTACGCCCGTCGCGGAGCGCGAGGCGATGGTCGGCCGCTTCCAGGCGGGCGAGGCACCGGTCTTCCTGCTGTCGTTGAAAGCGGCCGGCACCGGGCTCAACCTCACCCGCGCCGGTCACGTCGTGCACTTCGACCGCTGGTGGAACCCGGCGGTCGAGGCGCAGGCCACCGACCGCGCGTACCGGATCGGGCAGACCCAGCCGGTCCAGGTGCACCGGCTGATCGCCGAGGGCACCGTCGAGGACCGGATCGCCGCCATGCTGGCCCGCAAGCAGGGGCTCGCGGACGCGGTGCTCGGCTCCGGCGAAGCGGCCCTGACCGAACTGTCCGATGCGGAACTGGCCGAGCTGGTGGAGCTGCGAGGGGGCGCACGATGAGCGGCACGCACGAGAGCGACCGTGACGAGTACGAGCACGACGCGTACGCGGGCGACGGCGAGGACTTCCCCGGGCAGGAGCGGACCTTCGCCGCGCTGCCGCCCGCACAGGGCCGGGGCTTCGCCACCACATGGTGGGGCCGGACCTGGCTCAAGGCCCTGGAGGACACCGCCCTGGACGGCCAACAGCTCAAGAAGGGGCGGAAGTTCGCCCGCGAGGGCCGGGTCGGCGCGGTCTCCGTACGCCCCGGCCGGATCACCGCGCTGGTCCACGACGGCGACTCCACGTACCGCAGCGACGTACTGCTCCAGGAGCTGGGCGGGGCGGACTGGGAGCAGTTCCTCGGCATGGCCGTCGAGCGGGCCGGGCACATCGCGGCGCTGCTGGACCGCGAGATGCCGCCGCATCTGGTGGAGGACGCGGCGGCGGCCGGGGTGGAACTGCTGCCCGGGATCGGCGATCTGGACCCGGAGTGCACCTGCGAGGCGTGGGACCACTGCCCGCACAGCGCCGCGCTCTGCTACCAGGTGGCGCGGCTGCTGGACCAGGACCCGTTCGTGCTGCTGCTGATGCGGGGACGCGGTGAGCGGCGCGTCCTGGACGAGCTCCAGATCCGCATCGCGGCCCGTGCGGAGGGCGGGCCCGTCGCGGCGGACAGCGGTTCCCCCGTGCCGGTCGCCGACGAGGGCGTACCGGCCGACGAGGCGTTCGCGGCCCGGGACATCCTGCCTCCGTTGCCCGCTCCGCCGCCGCTGCCCGACGCACCCGGGCCGGCGCCCTCGCTGGACACCGACACCGACCCGCGGGCCGGCATCGATCCGGCGGCGCTGGAACTGCTGGCGGCGGACAGCGCGGCGCGCGCCCACCGGACGCTGGCCGAGGCACTCGCCCCGGGCCACCAACGGCAGCTGCCGCCGACGGCGCTGACGCCACGCCAGGACGCCGTGCGGATCGCTGCCGAGACCCGTCCGGAGCCGTGGATCGCGAAGCGGCTGGCCGCCGGCTCGCAGCGGTGCACCGCCGAGTTCGACGCGGCGGTGCGGGCCTGGCGGTACGGAGGGGTGGCCGCGCTCACCGTGCTGGAGGAGGAATGGGCCCCGGACCCGGAGGCGCTGGCCAGGGCACGTGCCCGGATGGCGGCGGCCTGGGAGGAGGGTGAGCGGCCCCGGCTGCGGGAGGCGGGCAACCGCTGGACCTCGGCGGACGGCGGCGTGCAGCTCCGGTACGGGCCGGACGGGCGCTGGTGGCCGTTCCGCGAGAAGGACGGTCGCTGGGTCCCCGCCGGTCCGGCGGGCGAGGATCCGGCGGCCGCGCTGGGCGGATCGGGTCCGGCGGACGGCTGAGGCCGCGTCAGCGGAGCACGACGACGGGCGGGGCCGCCCGCTCCCCCTGTCCGTCGTCGTGTTCTGCCCGTGCGTTCAACCGGATGTCACCTTCCGTTGAGCACGGACGCGGAACCTGACGGCCGTCAGACCTGTTCGTGCCCCAGGAGGCCCCATGTCCGTGCGTGTTGTCCGTCGTTCCCTCGCAGCCGGCCTGCCGCTCGCCGTACTCGCGACGGTGTGCGTGGCCGGGACCGCGACCGGTGCGCCGAACCGGCACGAGCGCCCGGAGCGTCCGGCGCGGATCACTGGCACGGCGGTCCTGGGCGACGTACCGCTGGGCGGCTTCAGCAACGGGCTGCTGCCCGGCACGGTCCTGGACGACCGCGGGGTGAAGCTCGGCGGCATCGGCAGCGACATCTACCCCGCGGAACGCCGGGGCGAGTTCTGGACGGTCACCGACCGGGGCCCGAACGGACAGATCAAGATCGACGGGAAGAAGCGGCGCACCTTCCCCGTGCCCGGGTTCAACCCGGCGATCGTCAAGGTGCGGGTCGCCGGGAAGCATCTGCGGGTGGTGGACGCGATCCCTGTGACCACCCGCTCCGGCGCCCCGGTGACCGGTCTGTCCAACCAGCAGGGCCGCGACGAGGCTCCGTACGGCTACGACGCGCGGACGCCGCTGACGTACAACCCCAACGGTCTGGACACCGAGGGCATCGTCCGCGCCACCGACGGCAGCTTCTGGCTCGTCGACGAGTACGGCCCCTCCCTGGTGCACGTCTCGGCCCGCGGCAAGGTGCTCACCCGCTATGTTCCGCGGGGCCTGGATCTGACCGGCGCGGACTATCCGGTGGTGGAGGCGCTGCCCGGCGTGCTGCTGCACCGCAAGATCAATCGTGGATTCGAGGGCCTGGCCCTGCTGCCCGGCGGCGATCTGGTGATCGCGGTGCAGAGCCCGCTCTCGCTGCCCGACCAGGGCGCGGGCGAGTCCTCGCGCAATGTGCGACTGCTGCGCTTCTCCACGAAGAAGCAGGCGGTCACCGCGGAGTACGCCTACCGCTTCGACCCGGTGGACGTCGTGGACCCGGGCCAGGACGACACCTCCGAGCTGAAGGTCTCCTCGGTCGTCTCGCTCGGCGGGAACGACCTGCTGGTCGAGGAGCGTACGGACCGGGCGGCCCGGCTGCACCGGGTGACGCTCCCGCAGGGCCGGGGCATCCTCGGCTCCGCGTGGGACGAGCCGGCGACGTCCCCCTCGTACGAGGAGCTCACCGACCCCGCCGCATCGGGCGTGCCGGTGCTCCGCAAGAGCCTGGTCGTCGACCTGGGCAAGGTGCCGGGCGTGCCCGGGAAGATCGAAGGCGTGGCGGTCACGGGCCGGGACACCCTCGCCCTCATCAACGACAACGACTTCGGGATGACCGACGGACCCGAGGCGTTCGACGCCGACGGCCGTCTGATCGACAGCGGCATCAGGACATCGGTGACGCAGCTGAAGCTGCCGCGCCCGCTGCGCGGCTGACCGGAGCGCGGCGCCTGCCCGTGGGCGCCGCCCCGCCCCGGTCCCCGGCGGCCCGTCCCGCCGGGGACCGGATTCCTGTCTCCACCACGCCTGTTCCCCACCCGTGCCGACATCGCCGTACATGCCGGTTCTCTCCCGCCCGCGTTCTCCCCGTCCGCCGGAACGCTTTCGTCCCCGCAGTCTTCCGTGATCCGCGCTGCGACCCGTACGGTAGGGCGCGCGAAAGGCACGGCCACACATCGGACACCGCCTTCCGGTCATCGGACACCGAAGGAGCCAGGGATGTCGGGGGAATCCAGCAGCGGGCTGTTACGCGACGCCATCGGGTCGCGCGAGGTCCTCTTCCAGAGCGTCACGGCGATGGCTCCCGCCGCCTCGATCCCCTCCGGTGCGGCGTTCGCGGGCGGCAGCCTGCCGCTCTCGGTAGTGGTGGCCCTGGTCGCCCGTCTCCCCGGTCATGGGGGTGGCGGCGCAGTTCGTGGTCGCGGTCGGCGCGACGCTCGGGCCGGGGTTCGCCCACGACCCGGTGACCGCGTTCACGCAGCCGGCGACGGTGATCGTCACCGTGATCATCGGTGTGTACATCATCGTGAACCCGTCGTGCGTCGGATACTTCCTGCGCCGGTGCCGCGACGCCTTCGACCCCGTACTCCATCTCCTGTTCCCGGTGCTGGGCATCGCGGCGTTCCTCCCCTCGCTGCTGACGGCCGCCGGGATCCCGGTCCTCGACTTCGTCTCCGAGCTCAGCGCGCCCGTTTCGTACGCCGGTCCGGTGGTCGGTGTCCGGATGCTGACCGGGATCGTTGTGCTGGTGGTGCTGATGCGCCGTCATCCGGAGCGGGTCGCGGAGACCGGGCGGATCCACCTCGACGACCCGGCACCGGCCGGGGACACAGCGACAGGAGCAGAGCAGCGATGAGCGACCCCCGTGTCCTGACCGTCCGTCCCGAGGAGGGCGAGTACGCCTGGACCTTCGGCGGAGCGGCCCCGGTGGCCCGGATCGAGCCGGGCACCTTCCTCGACCTGTACACGGAGGACTGCTTCGCCGGGCGGGTGCGTTCCGAGAAGGACCTGGTCTCCGAGGTCTGTGAGTTCCCGTTCCTGAATCCGCAGACCGGCCCGTTCCATGTGGTGGGCGCGGAGCCCGGGGACACCGTCGCGGTCCACTTCGTCTCGATCGAACCGGCCAGGGACTGGGCCGCTTCGACGACCGTCCCGCTCTTCGGGGCGCTGACCTCCACCCACACCACCGCGTCGTTGCAGGCCCCGCTGCCCGAGGTGGTGTGGATGTGGCAGCTGGACCGGACTCGTGGCACCTGCCTGTTCAGCGCCCGGGACAGTGACGTACAGGTGGAACTGCCGATGGACCCGATGCACGGCACGGTCGGGGTGGCTCCGGCCAATCTGGAGGTCCGTTCCGCTCTGGTGCCGGACGCGCACGGGGGGAACATGGACACGCCCGAGATGCGGGCGGGTGTCACCTGCTATCTGGGGGTCAACGTCGAGGGGGCCCTGCTGAGCCTGGGGGACGGCCACGCCCGCCAGGGCGAGGGCGAGACCTGCGGGGTGGCCGTGGAATGCGCGATGAACACGGTGGTGCTGGTCGAGCTGCTGAAGGGGGTCAGTACGCCGTGGCCGCGCATCGAGTCCGACACCCACCTGATGTCGACCGGATCGGCCCGTCCGCTGGAGGACGCCTTCCGGATCTCCCAGCTGGATCTGGTGCAGTGGGTGTCCCGCGACTACGGCCTGTCCGAACTCGACGCATACCAGCTGCTCAGCCAGGCCGGCGAGGCACCGCTGGCCAATGTGTGCGACACCAACTACACCAGCGTCGCGAAGATCCGCAAGGAGTGGCTGCCCACCGGTGACCCCCACCGCGGTCTCCACCGCCACCTGCGGGAGACCGCGGCGCTGCTCGCCCGCTGACCCGACCGGTCTCTCCTCCCCCGTGGTCCTTCCCCTTCCCCCCACACACAGGAGTGTTCATGCATCGCAGAAGGATTCTCCAGGGCGCCGCCGCCACCGCGGCCGCCGCTCTGCTGCCCGCCTCCGCCCGCGCCGCGGCCGCCACCACGGCGGGCGACACCGACTACCCGCTCGCGCACTGGACGCCCGCCTCCACATCGAACTACACGGCGTCGAGCCGCCCTTCGGCCTATCCCGTGCAGTACGTGATCATCCATGTCACCCAGGAGACGTACGCGAACACGATCAACATCTTCCAGAATCCGGCGAAGCAGGTCTCCGCGCACTATGTGGTGCGCTCCTCGGACGGCTACGTCGGACAGTGCGTACGAGAGAAGAACATCGCCTGGCACGCGGGCAATTGGGACTACAACACCCGCAGCATCGGCATCGAGCACGAGGGCTGGGTGGACCAGCCCTCCTACTTCACCAATGCCCTGTACGAGCGGTCGGCGCTGCTGACGGCGTCGGTGTGCGACCGCTACGGAATCCCGAAGGACCGCGCGCACATCCTCGCGCACGCCCAGGTGCCGGGCACCGACCACACCGACCCCGGCCCGCAGTGGGACTGGGTGCGCTACATCCGGCTCGTCAACCTGTACTCGGCCGGCTGACCCCGGCGCGTCACCCGGTCGCGTCACCCGGACCGGTGCTTGCGGTGCGGGGCGGTTGTCGCGGCGGCCCACCGCGGTGACGATGGGGTCTGCACGATGCCCCTGGACCGGAGGGTGAGTTGAAGGATCCCTGGGTGGCGCTGGCGGCCGGTACGGACCCCGGTGAACGGATCGGCCAGCTGCGCCGCGCTCACGAGACGTTCACCACGTCCGGCCGGCTGGAGCGACCGGTGCGGCCGGTCGTCGGTGAGTCGTGGCGGCGCTCGGCGCGGGCCCGGGTCAGCCCGGACGGCACGGCCCTGATCGAGCTCGGCCCGGACGACCTGGGACCGTACCGCGACGGGCATCCCCTGGCCCCCGTCATGCCGCTGATCCGCGAGCTGACGGGGGCCTACGCGGCGGACGGGGAGCACCTGCTCGCGGTGTGCGACGCGCACGGCAGGCTGCTGTGGGTCGAAGGGCCCGCGGGGCCCCGGCGGGCCGCAGGCCGGATGAACTTCGTGGAGGGCGCCCGCTGGGCCGAGTCGGTGGCCGGGACCAACGCCCCGGGTACGGCACTGGCCGTGGACCGCCCGGTACAGGTCTTCGCCGCCGAGCACTATCGGCGCCCGGTACAGCGCTGGACGTGCGCGGCCGCTCCCCTGCACGACCCGCACACGGGCCGGGTCCTGGGCGCGGTGGACATCACCGGCGGGGACGGGCTCGCGCATCCGCACAGCCTGGCGTTCGTGCAGGCGGTGGCACGCGCCGCCGAGGGCCAGCTCGCGCTGCTCGCCCCGGCGCCGCCCCCGGGTGACACGGTGCGGCTGAGCGCGCTGGGCCGGGACGAGGCGCTGCTGGCGGCGGGCGGCCGCCGGTTACGGCTGAGCCGGCGGCACAGCGAGATCCTGGTGACCCTCGCCCGCCGCCCGGAGGGCATGGGCGGCGACGAACTGCTCGTGGAACTGTACGAGAACGAGTCGGTCACCCCGGTGACGCTGCGTGCCGAGCTCTCCCGGCTGCGCAGGCTGCTGGGACCGGAGCTCCTGCTCTCCCGCCCGTACCGGCTGGCCGCCCCGGTCGACGCGGACTTCGACACGGTGGCACGCAGGCTCGCGTCGGGGGCGGTGGCCGCGGCGATGAACGCCTACTCCGGACCGTTGCTCCCCGCCTCGCAGTCGCCGTCCGTCATCCGCCTGCGCCGCCGGATCGAGGACCAGCTGCGGGCCGCGCTCGTCGCACGCGGCGACCCGGGGCTGCTGGCCGACTGGGCGTACAGCCCCTGGGGCGAGAACGACCTCCCGGTGTGGCGGGCGCTCGCCACGGCCGCTTCCCCCGCCCAGCGCCCGGCCCTGCTCGCCAGGGCCCGCTCCCTGGAGGCCGAGCAGAGCTGACACCCGACGCAACGGGGCTGCAACGTACCGCCTTCTACGCTCACCGCGAGGGCCGCCCAACGGCGGGCGGCACCGGATCCGGGAGGCCACAGAGATGACCCGTTACGCCGCGCCGGGCACCGAGGGTGCCCTCGTCTCGTACGAGTCCCGTTACGACCACTGGATCGGCGGTGCGTACGTGGCGCCCGTCCGGGGCCAGTACTTCGAGAACCCGAGCCCCGTCAACGGCCGCCCCTTCACCGAGATCGCGCGCGGCACGGCCGAGGACGTCGAGCTGGCGCTGGACGCGGCGCATGCGGCGGCGCCCGCCTGGGGTGCCACCTCGGCGGCCGACCGCGCCGGGATCCTCAACCGGATCGCCGACCGGATGGAGGCGCATCTGGAGGAGCTGGCGGTCGCCGAGAGCTGGGACAACGGCAAGCCGGTACGGGAGACGCTGGCGGCCGACATCCCGCTGGCCGTCGACCACTTCCGGTACTTCGCCGGTGCGCTGCGCGCCCAGGAGGGCACGCTCAGCGAGATCGACGCGGACACCGTCGCGTACCACTTCCACGAGCCGCTCGGCGTGGTCGCGCAGATCATCCCGTGGAACTTCCCGATCCTGATGGCGACGTGGAAGCTGGCCCCCGCGCTCGCGGCGGGCAACACGGTGGTCCTGAAGCCGGCCGAGCAGACCCCGGCCTCCATCCATGTATGGCTGAAGCTGGTCGCCGACCTGCTGCCGCCGGGTGTCGTGAACATCGTGAACGGCTTCGGCGCGGAGGCGGGCAAGCCCCTCGCCTCCAGCCCGCGCGTCGCGAAGATCGCCTTCACGGGCGAGACGACGACGGGCCGGCTGATCATGCAGTACGCCTCCGAGAACATCAAGCCGGTGACACTGGAACTCGGCGGCAAGTCGCCCAACATCTTCTTCGACGACGTGTGGAACGCGGACGACGACTTCCGCGACAAGGCCCTCGAGGGCTTCACCATGTTCGCCCTCAACCAGGGCGAGGTCTGCACCTGCCCCTCGCGCGCACTGATCCAGCGCGGCCTGTACGGCGAGTTCCTGGAGGCGGGCATCGCCCGCACCGAGCGGATCGTGCCGGGCCACCCGCTGGACACCGACACGATGGTCGGCGCCCAGGCCTCCAACGACCAGCTCCAGAAAATCCTCTCGTACCTGGACATCGGCGTGCAGGAGGGCGCGAAGATCCGCACGGGCGGGGAACGGATCGAGTACGACGGGGAGCTCGCGGGCGGCTACTACGTCCAGCCCACCATCTTCGAGGGCGACAACCGCATGCGGGTCTTCCAGGAGGAGATCTTCGGCCCGGTCGTCGCGGTCACATCCTTCTCCGACTTCGACGACGCGATCAGGACCGCCAACGACACGCTGTACGGCCTGGGCGCCGGTGTCTGGACCCGGGACACCAACACCGCGTACCGGGCGGGCCGCGCCATCCGGGCGGGCCGGGTCTGGACCAACTGCTACCACGTGTACCCCGCACACGCGGCCTTCGGCGGCTACAAGCAGTCCGGGATCGGCCGCGAGAACCACCGGATGATGCTGGAGCACTACCAGCAGACGAAGAACCTGCTGGTGAGCTACTCGCCGAAGAAGCAGGGCTTCTTCTAGGAGTACGAGGAAAGGCGCCTGACCTGGGCTTTCACCCGTCAGGCGCCTTTCGCTCAGCCGACACTCGACCGAGCCCGACCTGCGCGCCAGTTCCCGTCCCCTCCCACTGCCGCACCCCTCCCGACCAGTGCTTCCGGGCCGGCCACGGACCACACCCCCGGTTCAACCCTCGGGTGCGTCACCTTGGCTGACGCGTTGCCACTCGTTCATGGACTGCTCGATGAGGCCGTGTCACTCCCGAAGGCGCGGTTCTTCCGGCCTTTCGGCGCGCTTCACAGCGGTCCACCAGATCAGCACCGCGCATGCGAACGCCGCCGCCGCGAACACCAGCGGGCGCGCGAGGGCGTCTTCCCGCGCGCTGCCCAGCACCGCGCCGATCGCGGCGACGGCCAGGGCCACGGCCGACAGCGCACCGGGACGCGTGCCGGCCGCCGACCGGGAGGGCCGCGCGGCGAGCGGCCCGGTGGACTGCCCGGTGGACTGCTCGGTAGGCGGCAACATCCGGGTCGCCAGGGCGTGGCAGGCGCAGGCCAGCAGCGTGGCGCCGAGTGCGTCGCTCGGCCGGTGCCAGTAGAGGGCCTGGACGCCGCCGGCGGTGACCGCGAGCCACAGGGCGCCGGCGGCGACGACGTACGGACGGGTGCGCGGGGACGCGACGAGCGCGGCGCCGAGGGCCAGCCCCGCGGCGATGGCGACATGCCCGCTCGGGAAGCTCACCTCGGTGAGCTGGCTCGGCGCGTGCACCAGATCGGGACGCGGCAGCACGGACCTCAGGGCTTCCGCCCCCACGAGCGAGACCACGACGACGCCGACCGCCGCACAGCCTTCGCGCCACCTGCGGCGTACGAGGGCGACCAAGGCGATCAGCGCGATCCCGGCGACGATGGTCGCGTACTCGGCGGTCAGCGGGGGCAGGCCCACCGACTCGTTCACGGCGAGGACGCGGGCCTGATCGGCGTAGCCGACGACCAGGGAGTTCTCCGCCCTCTGCCCGGCCGGTGTCCACACGGCCAGCAGGTAGACCGCCGCGAACGCCGCGAGAAACACCACGGCCGCCGTCGGCAGTGTCCGGCGCGCCAGACGCGGTGCAGGCTCCCCCACTCCCCTCGGGAGGCCGCGTACATCCGGACGGTTCTGCGATTCGCTCGTCATCTCGTTCCTGTGTTCCTGGATCTGTGAAGGGGTCGTACGCGCGGCTTCCACGCCGCTATCGGAGGCGGCCGGCACCGCGCCTGTCCCACGCGGTGACGGCCAGCACCGGGGCCGTGGCGGCCAGGACGAGGACGACGGACGCGAGCGGCAGATGCCGGATGTCCAGGGGAATCGACTCGCTCAGCATCGCGTGGGCCCGGACGACCGCGAACGCGGCAACGGGGATCGACCACCGGTAGTCGCCGGTGACGGCCGTCGCCCACCACGCGGTGAGCAGCGCGGCGGCTTCGAGGACGAACTGGCCCCGCTGGAACCACGGATCGTTCGAGACGAGGTGCAGGCCCCCGGCCAGAAACAGGGCGCCCAGGAGCGGGACGAGCCAGCCGTGGGAGTGGCGGCGCAGGCGGCCGGGCCGACTCGCCGCCAGCGCCGCGCAGGCGACGAACAGCGTCGCCGACAGGACCAGGTCGTTGACCAGGATCGGCGCGGCCAGCCCGTAGTAGCCCGTGCCCACCACGCCCTCGCTGTCGAAGAACGCCGAACTCCCCAGCGCGGCACCGCTGTAGACCATCGCCGCCGACGCCGGGAGCGCGATCCACGGCTTGCCTCGCAGCAGCGCGACCACGCAGACCAGCGGGAGCAGGCCGTACGGCAGCATCCGGGTACGGGTGCCCGGCCCCTGTGCCCAGGGGTACCAGCCCGCGTGGTGGAAGCCGATGGCCCGGCCGCCCGGGTCGACCCGCAGCGCCCAGTCCCACACGTCCTGCAGATACGGCACGAGTGCCAGCGCGGCGAGGACGAGGGCGGCCAGGTGGATGCCGTCCAGCCACCACGGGCGGGCCGGGTCGTCGCAGACGGCCCGCACCCGCGCCCGCGCCCCGCCGCGCAGCATGGCGGCGACTTCGCGCGGCGGCGGCCAGGCGCGGCCGGGGTGCGCCTCAGTCAGGCAGGCCAGCAGTTCGGCCCCGTACCGCTCGCGGTGGCTCTTGGGGTACGGGGCGAGCAGCAGGCGGTTCACGGGTGGGCCACCCCGAGGCTGCCCAGGCGTCCGGTGACCACGGCGGCCGCCTGCCGCATCCGCTGCGCCTCCTGCGTGAGCGTGCGGGCGCCGTCCTGGGTGAGCCGGTAGTACCGGCGCGGCCGTCCGTCCACGACCTCTTCGCGGTCGGCGGCCACCAGCCCGGACCGCTCCATCCGCTCCAGCGCCCCGTACAGGGTGCCGACGGCGAGCGTGAGTCGGCCGTCGGTGGCCTGCTCGGTGGCTTTGATGATGCCGTAGCCGTGCAACGGCCCGTCGAGAAGGGCGGCGAGGATGAAGTATTGCGGCTCGGTCAGGGCCGGCTGGCGTTTTCCCATAGCCGCACCATATATCGACCATCGAAGTATGTGACAATGACGGCTGACCGAACCTGGGCCACTCCGCGAGAGAGGATGCCGCCACACCTCGGCCCGCCCCAGTGCAAGGCCGTGGCTGTGCGCTCTGGTGTTCCACCGCCGCCAGTGGGTGTCTGCGTCGAACCTGCTCGACTCCCTCTACGAGGCGTCCGCTCCCGCCAGCGGCGTCGGCGTCGGCGTGATCCAGAACCACGTGGCCGCGCTGCGCCGGGTTCGACCGCCTGGTCGCCGACGCCGAACGGGCCCGCGACCGGGCCGGCGCCGACCATGCGTACGCCCAGGCGCTGCGGCCGTACAACGGCGAACCGCCGGCCGGCTCCGGCACGGTCGGCCACTGGCGTTTTCTTCTCGAGCCACTCGGATCGGGCCAGAGACGACGAACTCTTCACGCACGGGTCTCGCGGACGATGGGCTGGGCTATTCTCCCCGCATGCGCAGACAGTTCACCGGCTGGCCGCCGCAGGCCATGGATGTGTTGTGGCAACTCCAGGGTGAACCGACCAAAGCGACCAGGGAACGCTACCGCGCGGACCGCGAGCGCCTGGTCCGCCAGCCTATGATCGCTCTGCTCAACGACATCGCTGACACCGACCCCCGGTACGAGGACTTCTCGGTCTGGCACTTCCGTACCGGCTCCTGGTGGTGGCAGCACCAAGGCGCGGTGATCCGGCTCGGCCGCAAGGTCGAGATCGGGCTCCGGTTCTCCCTGGACGGCCTACGGATCCAGGGCGCCTGGTGGTATCCCGACCCCGGCCAGGTGGACATGTTCCGCAGCGCTGTGGCCTCCGAGAACAGCGGCCGCGAACTGTCAGCCATCGTCAACGACGTACGACACAAGGGCTACGACATCTCCGGAGACATGATGAAACGCCCTCCGCGAGGCTATCCGACGCACCACCCTCGCGCGGACCTGCTGCGCCACCGCTCGCTGATCGCCGCCCGTTCTCTGGGCTGCGAGGAGTGGCTGGGCACTCCCGAAGCGGCCGAACGGGTACTCTCGGCGGCCACCGATCTGGATGCCCTGCTGATGTGGCTCGCCCGCCACGTCAATCGCGCCGCCATCACCCCGGCCGACGGACTGACCACCTGAAGCCGCACGGTGGATCAGCGGCGGCTTCACCTCTGTCGCATGCAGGACGGGCAGCCCGTCGTACGTGACATACGGGCTGGCGGCGCAATGACGCTCGGTGGTCATGCTCGTAGGGCGTCCTTGAGGACGTCTTCTCCCGCGGGGCGATGTCCGGGCGCCACGGGGCGACGAACTGGTTCGCGGTCAGGGCCTTGGTGCGGTCCGGGGGTGCCGGCCGCCGCTTGCTGCCCGCCGCAGCAGCGGGCAGCAGGGCAGATACGGAGCGCGGGTTCATCGGGTGATCGGTGTGGCGCCGGTTACGGCGAGAGACATCGACCAGAGCCGGGCCGCCTCGTCGGGATCGATGGCGTAGGCGCGGACTCCGCCGTCGTCCATGGGGGTGCCGGGGGCGGAGACATGCGCAATGTCGCAGTCCTCCAGGTAGAGGCCGCCCCGGTTGTCGAGGAGCGTCGAGGTGGCGGCCCACAGGCCGGTGGCGGCGCCCTGGGAGGAGGTCTTGAAGCCCTCGCCGATGACGTTGCCGTGCTCGTCCACCCAGCCGCGCTCGATCTGTTCCCTCAAAGCCATCTCGCGCTGGAGGCCGGTGATGATCTTGCCGGGGTGGAGGGCGAAGGCCCGGACGCCGTCGCCTTGCCCGACGGCGTCGAGGTGCACGGCGAACAGCGCGTTGGCGGTCTTGGCCTGGCCATAGGCCAGCCACTTGTCGTAGCCGGTATGAAAGTGCGGGTCATGCCAGCGGATGCCGGTCAGGGTGTGTCCGGCGGAGCTGTTGACGACGACGCGCGCGCCGTCCGCGGCGGCCAGGAGCGGATAGAGCTCGCAGGCGAGGGTGAAGTGCCCGAAGTGGTTGGCGGTGAGCTGGCCTTCCCAGCCGGGCCCGACGCGCCTCTCCGGGGTGGCCATCACCCCGGCGACAGCCATCAGGACATCGAGCCGGTCGAGACGGTCGCTCAGTTGCGCGGCGGCCGAGCGGACACTGGCGAGGTCGGCCAGGTCCATGGGGATGACCTCGCAGTTCTTCACCTCCTTCAGAGCATCACGGGCAGCGTCGGGGCGGCGGGCGGGCACGACGATCCGGGCCCCGGCGGCCGACAGTGCCCGGGTGGTGGCCAGACCGAGCCCGGAGTAGCCGCCGGTGACCACGGCTGTCTTTCCGGACAAATCGAGGCCGGCCACGATGTCCTCGGCGGTGGTGGAGGCGGAGAAGGGCGAGCCGATCGGCTGCTGATCAGAAATGGTCATGCCGCGGACGCTACGATCTAGAGCGAGGTCTAGATCAAGTCGAGGGGTGAACGGCATGACGACCGCCGAGGCCGCCGCGCCGTCGCTGAGCATCGGTGAGGTGGCCGAGCGGACCGGGCTGAGCGTGCACGCACTGCGTTTCTACGAGCGTGAGGGCCTGCTCGTCGGACCGGTCCGGCGCACCTCGGGCGGCCGACGGCGCTACACCCCCTTCGACGTCGAATGGCTGCTGATCTGCGTCAAACTCCGCGAGTCCGGGATGCCGCTCGCCGACCTCAAGCACTTCGCCGAACTGGTACGCCGCGGACCGGGCAACGAAACGGAACGTCTGCACCTGCTCGACACCCATCGAGAGCGCGTCGACGCACGGATCCAGGCGCTGGAGGAGTGCCGGTCCGTCATCACCTGGAAGGTCGCCGTCTACACCGAGCACCTCACCCGCGGCGCAACCGACGGGCTCTGGGACCCGACGACCTGAGGCAAGTGCCCTCTGCCCCACTGCGACGGCCGCGGGGCGGTCGGCGGGACGGCGGGCTTCGGCTTCACCGCCCTGAGGACGGCAACGCGGCCTTGCCCGCCATCAGCGCCTGCTCCGCATCCTGAGCGGAACGCCCGGCAGGGGCGGCAGCAGGGCCTTCGCGAGCGCATCCCACCCGTGAAGGCCCTTCCGGCCGGTGTGCACCGGGGCTACGGCGCCTCCATGAGGATCTCCGTCGTGGTGCTCATGTGCAGCCGACGGGTGTGGTCGACCGTCCGTACCGGCCCGGTCAGCGTGACCCGGGCCGTCAGGCGCGCGTCGGTACTCGACGCGCTCAGCCGGAGTTCGAGATCTCCCGGCTCGACGATCCGGTGGCCGTCGCGGCCCGTGAAGGACGCGAGGTCCGCCGGGACCGTCATCCGCACCCTGGCCGCCCGTCCCACCCCCAGGTCGAGGCGTACATACCCGATGAGGCGCTGAACGGGCTGGACCACGGAGGCGACGGGGTCGTGCAGATACACCTGGATCACTTCGGTCCCCTCCCGGGCACCGGTGTTGCGGACGGTGCAGGAGAGCGTGAACTCCCCGTCCGTCGAAGCCTGTCCGTGCTCCACGACGAGGTCGCTCCACCCGAAGGCGGTGTACGTCAGACCGTGACCGAACCCGAACGCCGGGGTCGGGTCGACACTGGACACATCGCTGGAGTGGCCCAGCCTCGCCGCCAGGTACGTGGAAGGCTGGGAGCCCGGGTGGCGCGGCACGCTGACGGGCAGTCGGCCGGAGGGTTCGGTGCGACCGCTGAGCACCGAGGCGATGGCCCTCGTCCCTTCCTCGCCGGGGAAGAACGACTGCACGACCGCGGCTGCCTCGTCCGCCGCCCGCCCGAGGGCGTAAGGACGTCCGGCGAGCAGGGTGACGACGACGGGGGTGCCCGTGTCGATGAGGGTGTCGAGCAGATGCTGCTGGATGCCGGGGAGCGCCAGGTTCTCCGCGTCGCAGCCCTCCCCGCTCGTGCCGCGCCCGAAGAGACCGGCCCGGTCGCCGAGCGCGACGATCACGAGGTCGGCGCTCCTGGCCAGTTCAGCAGCCTCGCCGAACCCGCCGGTGTCCGGGCCGTCGATGTCCGCACCCCGCGTGGTGACGATCTCGCTGTGGGGGAACTCGGCCGCGCACGCCTCGCGCAGAGTGGGCAGTTCGATGCCGAGCGGGGTCCCGGGGTGCCGGCCCCCGACGTGGACGGGAAAGGCGTAGCAGCCGAGAACGGCCGTCGGGATGTCGGCGTTGGGCCCGATGAGTGCGATACGGGCAGGGGCTCCGGCGGCCGCGTCCACCGCCAGCGGCAGGGTGCCGTCGTTGCGCAGGAGCACGACGGCCTGTTCGGCGACACGGCGGGCGAGCGCGCGGTTCTCGTCGGTGTCGAGACGGACGGTCCCGCGCAGCGCCTCCGAGTTCCCGTCCGCCGAACCGTCCGCGCCTGCGGCGAGCACCGGCGGCACCGGCCTCCAGTCCGCGTCCAGCAGCCCCAACTGGGCTTTCTGAACGAGGACTCGGCGCACCGCACGATCCACCAGCGCCTCTGGCACGGCGCCCTCGGCGATCGCGTCGGTCAGCGGGCCGCCGAACGTCTTCACGGTCGGCAGCTCCACGTCCACACCCGCGCCCAGTGCTGCGCCGGCCGCATCCCCGAAGGTCCCCGCCACACCGTGCAGCGTCTTCAGGAACGCGATGCCGAAGTAGTCCGCGACAACGGTCCCGCCGAAGCCCCAGGTGTCGCGGAGCAGACCGGTGAGCAGGGGCCCGTCGGCCGCGGAGGGGATTCCGTCCGTGTCGGTGTAGGCGTGCATGACGGACCGTACGCCGCTTTCGCGTACGGCCATCTCGAACGGGGGCAGGATGATGTCGGCCCGCTCCCGCGCGCCCATGCCGACGGGGGCGAGGTTGCGGCCGGCCCGTGAGGCGGAGTACCCGGCGAAGTGCTTGAGCGTGGCGACGGCCCCGGCCGACTCAAGCCCTTGCACATAGGCGGTGGCGACTGTCCCCACCAGGTACGGGTCCTCGCCGATCGTCTCCTCGACGCGGCCCCAGCGTGCGTCGCGTACGACGTCGAGGACGGGGGCGAGCCCCTGATGCACGCCGACGGAACGCATGTCACGGCCGATCGCGGCGGCCATCTCACGAATCAGCTCCGGATGGAAAGTGGCGCCCCAGGACAGCGGCACCGGATAGGCGGTCGCGCCCCAGGTGGCGAAGCCCGCAAGGCACTCCTCATGGGCGATCGCCGGTATGCCGAATCGGTTCGCCCCGGCGATGCGCTCCTGGGTGCGCGACAGCGAGAGGGCGCCCACGGCCGGGTCGACCGGGGCCGTCCCGAACGGGCGGGTCAGCTGGCCGAGGCCGTGCGGAAGCAGATCGTCGAGGTCGACGACCTCCTCCATGTCGTGCTGGAACGGCGCGACTTCGGCACCTTCGTCGGACGCTCCCACCCAGACGCCGAAGAGCTGGGAGATCTTCTCCCGGAGGGTCATGGCAGCGATCAGGGCGTCGGCCCTGACCTCGGGCGCGAGGGCGGCATCGCGCCAGGGCCCGGTGAGGTCGTCCGGGGCGCCGGACACCGGCGCCCCGGTTCCGGTGGTCTCGGCGGGTGTCCGCGCGCCGGCGTTGTCGATGTTGGCGGTCACTTTCCTCCCACTCCCATCAGCCCTTGCACCAGGGCACGACGTGCGAACAGATAGACGATCAGGATGGGGAGCATGGACAGGACGACGGCGGCGAGCAGACCCGGGGTGTCGACTCCGTGTTCCGTCTGGAAGTCGTAGAGTCCCAGGGTGATCACCTTGGTCTCCGTCGACTGCGTCAGTACGAGGGGGAAGAGGAAGCCGTTCCACGCCTGGAGCGCGGAGAAGACGACGATCGTCGAGATCCCGCTCTTGGACAGCGGCAGCACCAGCTGGAAGAAGACCCGCCGGGACGAGGCGCCGTCCATGGTCATCGCCTCGTACAGATCGGGGGTGATGTCCCGCATCACGCCTGTCAGGATCAACGCGCACACCGGCATGGCGAAGGCCGCCGTCGGCAGGATGACGCCGATCAGGTTGTCGTAGAGACCGGCCTCGCTGATGACGAAGAACATCGGGACGATGACCGCCTGCGAAGGGATCGCCAGCCCCAGGAGGAACAGCCGGAAGACCGTGGTGGTGGCGCGGCCCCGGCTCCTGACGATGGTGTACGCCAGCGGCGGGACGAGGAGGACGACGATGCCCACCACGCACACGGTGACGATGACGGTGTTGAGGAAGTACTGCGCGAAGCCGCCGTTGAGGTCGTTGGCGTAATTGTCGAGCGTGAAGTGCTCGGGGAAGGACAGCGGGCCGTTCGCCGCGTAGTCGGGTCGCGTCTGGAACGTGGCGGCGAGCATCACGTACAGCGGCAGCCCCACCACGAGGAGCCAGACCAGCGAGCCGAAGCCGGCGAAGTAGTTGGGACGGCTCTTCCTCACAGTCCCTCCATGGTGCTGCGCATCCTGTCGTAACCCGAGAGCCGCACCATGATCAGCGAGATGACCGTGGAGACGAGGACCAGCAGGAGGGCCATGGCGGACGCCGCTCCGTAGTCGAAGCTCTTGAACGCCTTCTGGTACATGTAGTACGCACTGATGGTGGTGTCGCTCCCCGGTCCGCCCTGGGTCAGGATGAGCACGGTGTCGAAGGTCGTGAGACCGCCGACCACCATCAGGATCATCGAGGTGATGATCGAATTGCGCAGCTGCGGCAGCGTGATGTGGAAGAACTGCCGTACCGTGCCCGCGCCGTCGATCTGGGCCGCCTGGTAGAGGACCGGCGGCACCGCACGTGCCGCGCCCTGGTAGATCAGTGTGTGCAGTGGGGTGAACTGCCAGGTGCCGACGAAGACCAGGACGCCGATCGCGGTGGCCTGCTTGCCGAACAGGTTGCCGTCGCCGAACAGCCATGTGGCTTGCGCGGGGACACCGAGGTTGGGGTCCAGGACGGCACGCCACAGCACGGACACGGCCGCGACGGACAGCAGCATCGGGACGAAGTAGACGGCGGACAGGACGGCCCGGTTGCGCTGGTGCCCCGCCGCCCAGACCCCGAGCAGGATGCTCAGCGGGGTCTGGACGGCGGCCCCGAGCACGGTGAGCAGGACGCTCAGCCACAGACTCTTGAGCACGACGGGGTCGTCGAGAAGCGTCTTCCAGTTGTCGAGACCCACGAACTCCGGGTCGCTCAGACCGTCCCAGCCGGCGAAGGAGAGTACGGCGACCATGATGAGCGGGACGATGGCGAAGAAGCCGAAGAAGACGGCGGCGGGGACCGCCCAGAGGAATCCCGGGCGGCCCGCTCCGCTCCCGGACGAGCGGGCTCCCCTGTCCGTATCGCCTGCTGCGGGGGAAGGTGCGGTTCGGGTCATGTCATGTGTTCCGGGTCCGGATCTCAGTGGGCTCACGAGGTCGGCAGCGCCTGCATGGCCCTGATGAAGGCGTCCTCGTCCATCGAGCCGTTGAAGAACTGCTGGAGGGACTGGTACATCGTGGTGGCTGCCGACTGGGGGTACGCCTGGTCCCAGGAGAGCTGGAACGCCGGGGCCGCCTTGACCATGTCGTACTGGAACTTCGCGAACTCGGGGCTGGCGGCGGCGTCCAGGAAGCCTTCGGTGTTCGTCGTGGTCGGCAGGTTGCCGATGGCGAGCTGCGCCTTGACGAACTGTTCCGAGTACATGAGCTTAAGGAACTCGGCGGCGGCCTGCGGGTGCTTCGTCTTCTTCAGCACGGAGTAGAAGTTGTTGGTGTTGCCGACGATGTTCGCCTGGTCGCCCTTGCCGCCTGCGACGGAGGGGAAGGCACTGTATCCGAGGTCGCTCTTCGCGAACTCGGGGTACGCGTCCTGCTGCGTCGAGTACTCCCACGAGCCCATCAGCTCGAAGCCGGCCCTGCCGGTCGCCAGGAGCGTGGGGGAACCCTGGTCGGTGAACTTCACCGAATCGAAGTTGGTGCCGAAGGCTCCGGCGTCCACCAATTCCCTGATCCTGCCCAGAGCCTTCCGGCTGTCCGGGCTCGCCCAGGCGTCCTGGTCGCCGTCCAGGGCCTTCCGGAAGAAATCCGGGCCGGCGATGCGGTCGTACAGGTACTCGAACCACATCAGCGTCGGCCACCGGTCGCCGCCGCCCAGCGCGATCGGGGTGACGCCTTCGGCCTTCAGCACCTTGACCGCCGCCAGCAGATCGTCCCAGGTCTTCGGGGGTTCGAGGCCCGCCTTCCTGAGGACCTTGCCGTTGTGGAACAACAGCACGGGCTGCGTACCGCGCATGGGTATCCCGTAGGACGTGCCGTCGACCACGGTGCTGTCGAACACGGACGGCAGGAACTTCGCCTTGAGGTCGGCATCCTTGGCGATGAAGGGGTCCAGCGGGAGCAGCAGGCCGGCGTCGACGAACGGCCTGATGCTGCCGCCGCCCCAGTTGAAGAAGACGTCCGGCGCCTGCTTGCTGTTGATGATCGTCTGCAGCTTGGCCTGGTAGTCGGCGCCCGGCACCGTATCCAGGACTGCCTTCACCTTCGATGTCTTGTTGAAGGTGGCGACGATCTCCTTCTCCACCTTGTTCGCCGCATCCCCGTAGACCAGGACGTGGATGGTGTCGTCGCCGGCCGCATCGGAGTCTCCTCCGCATCCGGACAGGGACAACACCAGGGACAGCACGGCACCACCGACGGCAACGGTCCGCGAGAACCGTGCACGTTGCTTCATCGACACACCTTTCGAAACTCTTTCGGAACAGCGATCGAAACTTCCTGGGTCGGGACGCTAGAACTCCCCGTCTCGAGGGGTCAACCCTCGGTCATCGCGTTATCAAAGCGTTACGCCTGGGCGGCAGTTGCCTTGTGCCCTATGCTCCTCGCCATGCGCGATGACGAGAAAATGGGCCGCATCACCCTGGCTCAAGTGGCCGAACGGGCCGGCGTCTCCATTTCGACAGTTTCGAAGGTCCTCAACGGACGTCAGGACGTGGCGGCCCCCACGAGGGTCAAGGTGGAGCGTCTGCTGGAGGCCCACGCGTACCGACGCACCACGCGGTCGGCCAGCGAGGCGCCGCTCATCGAGATCGTTTTCCACGAGTTGGAGAGCATCTGGGCGATGGAGCTGATCCGGGGAGTGGAGAACGTCGCCAAGGCCCACGGCGCCGGCGTCGTCCTCACCGAAAGCGGAACCCGTCACTCGCCCAGTCCCGATTGGATGGAGGCGATGCTCCAGCGGCGGCCGCTCGGTGTCGTCCTTGTCTTCTCCGCCCTGCCCGGCGAAGTGAAACAGAAGCTCAGGGCTCGTTCGATCCCGTTCGTCATCATCGACCCGGCAGGCGACCCCGACCCCGACGTACCCTCGGTCGGCTCTGCCAACTGGAATGGCGGACTGGCCGCCACCCGCCATCTCATCGAGTACGGGCACCAGCGCATCGGGGTCATCACCGGACCCGAGGACATGCTCTGCTCCCGCGCCCGGCTCGACGGCTACCGGTCGGCGATGACCATGGCAGGGCTGGAGGTGGACCCCGGTCTCATCCTGTTCGGCGACTTCCACGTGGAGGGCGGATACGACCGCGCCGCCGAGATGCTGTCCCGCCCCCAACGGCCCACCGCGATCTTCGCGGGCAGCGATCTCCAGGCACTCGGCGTACTGGAAGCCGCCCGGGTGCACGGCCTGCGCGTCCCCCACGACCTCTCGGTGGTCGGCTACGACGACGTGTCCATCGCCCGCTGGGCCAGTCCGGCCCTGACCACGGTCCACCAGCCGCTGCGTCAGATGGCGGAGGAGGCCGCGCAGATGCTGATGCGGCTACGGGCCCAGGAACCGGTGTCCACGCGGCTGGAGCTGGCCACGAGCCTGGTCGTACGCAAGAGCACGGCGCCACCGCCCGGGAACTGAGCACTGCGCGGAGCCGTGGCCCGTGCCGGTGAAGGGCCGCGGTCCGCGGGCGGGTGGGGGCAGCGTTCCGCGGCGTCATGCCGTCCGGAGCGACGGGCAGCTCTTCGACTGCCCGTCCTCGAGCGGATGTTCCGGGTCCGTGCACCCGTCCCGCCCTGGCCGGCCGGTCAGCCTGTGGGGAACGAGTCGGGGGTGCTGATGCGGTTCTTGATCAGCGCCCCCGATTCGGTCAGCACCCCGCTGCTGCTGTAGTCGCCGCCGTTGCAGGTGCCCGGCCCGAAGGCAGCGCTGCTCTCGTCCGCGTCGGAGTAGGTCCAGTTCGCGTAGCCGATCCTCAGCTGATCCAGCAGGTCCAGCCAGGCCGTCGTGCTCGCTCGGTCCATCGCTCCCCCACCGGTGGCGCTCACCGTGCCGAACTCGGTGACGAACAGTGGCAGCCGGGAGGCCGCGCGGCTCAATGTGGCGCGGTAGGGGTCCTTGTGACTGGCGGCGTAGAAGTGGAAGGCATACATGATGTTGTCCGCCCGGACGGGGTTGTTGACGACCTCGTTCTCGTCGGAGCCGTCCGAGGTGCCCAGTGAGGACCAGCCGCGGGTACCGACGACGATGACGGCATCCGGGTCCGCGGCCCGGATCACCGGAATGACCTGCTCGGCGTAGTCCTTGATGGCCGTCCAGCTCACTCCGTTGGGCTCGTTGGCGATCTCGTAGATCACGTTCTTCTTGTCGGCGTTGCGGGCCGCGACGGACGCGAAGAACGTCTTGGCCCGGTCGAGGTTGTGGTTCGGATCGCCCGGCGTCAGGATGTGGAAATCGACCATGGCGTACATGCCGCGTGCCTCGGCCATGTCGACGAGGCCGTTCACCCGGCCGGTGAAGCCCGCCGGGTCGGTCTCGTAGCCGCCTTCCTGGACGTACATGGCCACGCGCAGCAGGTCCGCGTTCCAGTCCTGTGCCAGCGCGTCTAGGGATGCGGCGTTGTAGCACTTGCTGAACCACTGAATGCCGTGGGTGCTCATGCCCCGCAGCTGGACGGGGCGGTCGTACTGGTTGCACAGGTGCACGCCGCAGACGTGGAGCTTCCCGTTGATGTCCACGGGGGTGCCGGTGCCCGGTGCGGGCGGGTCGACGGGCGGGGGCTCCTCCGCGGAGTCCGTACAGGCGACACCGTTGAGTGCGAACGCCGTGGGTTCCGGGTTGGCGCCCGTGAAGGAACCCGTCATCCCGAGATCGGCCGACGTGCCGGTGGCCAGTGTGCGGTTCGGGTCGACGCCGACCGCGAAGACCGTGGAACCGGACTGCGACCAGGCGGCGTTCCAGCCCTGGACGAGCTTCTGCCCCGGGTCGGGCATCGTGAACTCCAGGGTCCATCCGGTGACGGGCTCGCCCAGGTTGGTGACCTTCACTCCGGCCTGGAAACCACCCTGCCACCGGCTGGTGACCGTGTGGTCGACCCTGCATCCGGCAGCAGCCACCGCCTGGGGGCCGAACAGGGCTGTCAGGCCCAGGACCATCGCGCAGGCGGTCAGTAGAGTCAGAAAACGATTCACTGCGATTCTCCTCGTGCGCAGTAGGACGGGCCGGCCGCTCATCGTCGTGATGCCGTCCCGCAGGCCCTGCCGTTCAGCCTGAAGACCTGGGGGTCGTGCACGAGACCGGTGGGCCGGCCGTTGAAGCCGAACCGCACCGTGTCGCCGGGTGCGAGGGCGGCGTTCCAGCTCAGGGCCTCGGCGGTGACCCGCGGGCCCGACCGTCCGATGACGGCACCCCAGGCGTCGGTCACCTGCTGCTGGTCGGCGAACGTCCAGTCGAGCCGCCAGGGCCGGACCGTGCGGTCGCCGGTGTTCTTCAGCGTGACGTGGGTGGTGAAGCCGTTGCCCCAGCGCTGCGAGGCGTAGGTCACCTCGCACTGTCTCTTCGCGGGCTCGCCATCACCCAGATCGTCCACGAAGGACGCGACCCAGGCGAGCGGAGCGTTCCAGTTGATGGTGATCTCGTTCGTGGCCCAGGACTCGATGTCGTCGATGTAACACATCGCCGGTGCACAGCCCTTCAGCTTGGCCTGCGCGACCGGGTCCTCGATGGATGCGTTCGGACCGCCGGCCAGGGATCCCGGTGCGGGATGCGGCAGGGCGGGGTCGAGCTGGTTGGCCCAGAACCGGTGGTGCTGATTGCGCGAGTCCCGCTCGCCGTACCCGGTGACATAGGACTGGTTCAGCGCGTTGCGGCCCAGAAGGTAGTCGAGTCCGCGCAGTACGGCGTCACGGTAGGCGGTCCTGCCGGTCAGGTCGTACGCCGAGCCCAGGACGACCATGTTGTTGGCGACCTGACTGTTCGATCCCCATACGTAGTGCCCGTCGTCGGGGGCGTACGGAAGGCCGTACGCGGCCCTGTCCGAGTCGGCCGCGTACCCGTCGGCGGCTTCGGTCACCATGCGGCGTGCCGTGGCGAGCTCTTCGGCGGACAGCCCGCCCGGCACGCTCGCGAGGTTCAGGACGCCGAGCCCGGCGACCGAGCCCCAGGACATGCCGCCGCGCGGAAAGACCGCGTCGGTGTCGCCGTGCAGCGGGGAGCGGAGGAATTCCTTGCGGTAGACGTCCTCGCCGGTGGTGAGGAAGAGTTCCGCCGCCGCCCAGTAGAACTCGTCCCGTACGTCGTCGTCGTTGTAGGCGCCGCCGCCCGTGGCGTCCTGCGGATCGGCGAACACGTCCGGGTGGGCCTTGGCCGCTGTCCACGCGGAGCGCGCGGCTGCCCGGCACCGCGCGGCGAAGTCCGCGTCGTAGACCTGGAAGAGGCGGGCGCACTGCGCCGCGGTGGCCGCCAGGTTGAGGGTGGCCGCCGTGGTCGGCGGATGCAGTTCCCGGGGCTGGGGGTCACGGTCCGGCCTGAGTGGCAGTCCGGTCCACGCCCTGTCGTGCAGCTTGTGGTGGGCCATGCCCGCGAGCGGCTCTCCTGCGGGCACCTGCATCCGCATGAGGAAATCCAGCTCCCAGCGCGCCTCGTCGAGGATGTCGGGGATGGCGTTCCCGCGCTCGGGCAGCCGGAGTTCGCCGTCACCGAGCGGCTCGGCGTCGGCGCTCTCCTCGTACAGGGTCCGCTCGAAAACGGACATCAACTGGGCCACCGATATACCGCCGTTGACCACGTACTTGCCGTGGTCACCGGCGTCGTACCAGCCCCCCGCGGCGTCAAGGCGGTAGTCGCACACGCCCGGTTGGCACGGTACGTCGTTGTCGCCCTGGTTGGGGCTCACACCGAGATGGCCGGCCGGCCGCGCGTACCGCTCGCCCACGATGTCCGCGTCGATCTCGATGCCGCTGCGGTTGTGGTAGAAGTACGCGAGCGCGTCGGTGCGCAGCGACGCGTAGAGATCGTCTCCGATGGCGAACGGCTCGCTCCTCTCCCCCGCGACCGTGACGGTGTATCCCTCCCCCGCGGTCGTCACCTCGCTGAAGTCGAAGGTGTGGACGTTCTGCCGTGAGGTGGTGTCCACGCCCGCCGGAGCGGTGGTGCCCTCGGCCACGCGTGTCCCGGCGGCCGAGTCGAGTGTCCAGGGCAGCGGGTCGGTCCCGTCGGTGACGACGGTGCCGGACTTGGGACCGTGCGTGAGGTATCCGACCTGGTTGACCCGGACCGGGGATCCGGTGTCCGGTTCGTACGGTGGCGGCGCGGTCCCGCCGCGCAGCGATACGTCGTCGACGCAGAAGGTGAACGCCTCGGCACTGCCCCCGACCTGGAAGACGAGCTGCGCCGCGTTGTGGTCGGCTCCGGCCGTGAAGGTCTCCGTGACACGTTCGGCGGTCGCCCCGACCGGCTGCGCGGTGGCGAGTTCCGTGGTCCACGGTTCGGTCTCCATCTGGACGTTGGTGCGGATGGTGACCGGCACGGTGGACGTCGCCGTATAGCTCAGGGTGTATCCCTCGCCGGCGGTGAGGGCGAGCCGGTTCTGCCCGACGATGGCGTCCCACGCGTTGGCCGTGCCCCCGGGGACGTCGGCACAGAGGCGTCCGTCCGAGACGGCGACGGGGCTGTTGGCCGTCGACCACCAGGGGGCGGTGCCCGCGGAGAAGTCTCCGTTGACGATGAGTTCGGGGGCCTCGTCGGGGGACTGGGCCGCACCGGCAGGTGCTGCGAGGGTGCCGGCCAGCAGCCCCGCGACGGCTGCGGCACCCACCAACACGCTGACGCGTCTGGAGCGGTCCGGTCGGCGGAACGTACGGGACGTGCGGGGGGCGAGTGACTGGTGTCTCGGCACACCGAAGTCCTTACGGGAGGGGCCGGAACACGCGGCGACTGGGGCACCGGCTTGCGTCCGGCGGGGTACGGACAGGAGTGGGAGCGCTCCCACAAACTTCGGGGCCGCCGGACGCGCCGTCAAGCGATTGGACAGAATTCACCGCTCCACCGGACTCGTGGAGATGACCGCCCGGACCGAGGACACCACGCGACACCGGCCCGGCAGGGTCTGCCGTACGCATGCCGCCACCTCGACAGGAAGCAGGGCCGGCCACCTGTCACGGCCTCCCGGGCGATCAGCCGCGCGCCAGGCGCCAGGCATGTCCACGCGCCGTGCCGTGCGGCGTGCCGCCGACGAACCGGACCACGCACCCACCACGGCCGCCCGTTCACCGAGCGGGCGAGTCCCGGCGCCGTCTCACCGGTGGCGACGAAGGCGGACCGGCGACCGTTCGGGGACCGCCCCTTCGCCGCGTCGGACAGCATGGCCGTCGGCGCGGCGACCGTCCTGCGGGGGCGGGGCAGCGGGGCCACCCTGCAGGGGCGGGGCGGCGACGGCCGCTTCGACGACTTCGGACCGACAGGGCAGACCGGGCCACCACCGCCCGCCCGCCCGCCCGCCCGCCCGTCCGCCCGTCCGTCCGCCCGTCCGCCCGTCCGTCCGTCCGTCGACCGATGAAGGAGAGCGGCCGGATCACGAAGCGTCCACTGCCACAGCAGGCGGACCAGTCGGTGCGGCCCGGCAGTGGGCGACCCGTTGAACGCGACTGGTGACGCGAGTCGGCGTGACGCGCCCGCGCACCCCGCATCGGGTCGGCATCCCCATCCGGTGCCGCACACGGCCACGGACCGCCGGAACCCGACGACCGCACCGACCCCGACTCGCGCCCTCGTCGATCCGCTCGACGCATCTTCCGCGACGGGTTGTCAGGACCACGGCAACACTCTTACAGTCCGAGGTACCAACGGGTGGGAGCGCTCCCATAGTTGAACGGCCGGGCGCTGCCGAATCCGTGATCGCCCCATCCGGTCGTCCCTCCCAGAGAGGCCCCGCATGCGAGCGTCACCGCACTCCCCCACGACCACGCGCAGCCCGATCGTCGCCGCTGTCGGCGTCGGCCCGGCGCGGCGCGGCGCGGCCCGATCGTCGCCGCCGAATCCCACCCGTGCGGGACCGGTCCCCATGGCACGGCCGCGTGTGAAGCGACCCGCGCACGCGCCGGCCCCATCCCCGCCACCCGCCTCTGTACAGGGCGCGGACACCGGTGATGTTCGACGCACCGCGCAGCACCGCGTCCCGGTCCGCGCATCGTCGACTCCTGCGGTGCGACAGCCGGTCCACCCTCTGCGACCGCGGCCGGCTCCGGCCGGTTCGCCTCCGGCGGGACCGACGGCCACGGCGATCCCACCCACTGCGCCCGTTGGGACCAGCGCCCCCCTGGCCCAAGTGGCCCCCAGACTCCTCGCCCGACGGCGGCCGCAGGAGAGAAGCACCAACCACCGGAAGCCCATCCCCACACAGGCACAGGAGACCTCATGGCCCGACGCAAGAAGCTGTTCGCCTCCCTGGCGACGGTGCTCGCGACACTGCTCGGCGGAATCGGCCTGACATTAATGGGCCAGGGCAGCGCGCAGGCGCACGGCGTCACGATGACACCGGGATCGCGCACCTACCTCTGCATGCTGGACGCAAGGACCGACACCGGAGCCCTGGACCCGACGAACCCGGCATGCAAGGCCGCGCTCGACGAGAGCGGTGCGACGGCGCTGTACAACTGGTTCGCCGTGCTCGACTCCAACGCGGGCGGACGAGGGGCGGGTTACGTCCCGGACGGAAAACTGTGCAGTGCCGGTGACCGGTCACCGTACAACTTCACCGCTTACAACGCCGCACGCTCCGACTGGCCCCGGACGCACCTGACGTCCGGGAAGACGATTCAGGTCAAGCACAGCAACTGGGCAGCGCATCCGGGCTCCTTCCGGGTGTACCTGTCCAAGCCCGGCTACTCGCCCAGCACCGAGCTGGGCTGGGACGACCTGGAACTGATCCAGACCGTCACCGACCCGCCGCAGGCAGGCGGGCCGGGGACGGAGGGCGGCCACTACTACTGGGACCTGAACCTGCCCTCGGGTCGCTCGGGTGACGCCGTCATGTTCATCCAGTGGGTGCGTTCGGACAGCCAGGAGAACTTCTTCTCCTGCTCCGACATCGTCTTCGACGGCGGCAACGGCGAGGTGACCGGCATCCGCGGCTCGGGCGGCACTCCGAATCCGACGCCCACTCCGACCCCCACCGACCCGCACACCGGGTGCATGGCCTCCTACAGCGTGACCAACTCCTGGAGCGGCGGCTTCCAGGGTTCCGTCGAGGTCATGAACCACGGCACGACGGCTCGCGAGGGCTGGGCCGTGCAGTGGAAACCCGGCGTGGACACCAAGGTCAGCAGTGTGTGGAACGGTGCGCTGACCACAGCACCCGATGGCACGCTCACGGTCAGGAACCTCGACCACAACCGCACCATCGAACCGGAAGGCAGTGTCACCTTCGGGTTCACGGCGACATCGACCGGCAACGACTTCCCGGTCGGCTCGATCGGCTGCGTCGCCCCGTAGCCGCTGATGCCCGCAGCGCCGGTTCCCGCGGTGCGCGGGAACCGGCCTCCGCCGTGCGTGACACGCACTCGTACGTCAGGCGCCAGGGCAGGCGGGGGCGCCTTTCGTGCGGCACGTCCAGGGGGCCGGAACCGAGCAGACCCGGATCCGTTTCGGTGGCCGGTCGCATGACGCCCGCGCGCGGTGCCGGACGCGGAGGCGATGCGCGAAACCGGCGAGACCTCGCCCGGCCGCTACGGCAGTCGGCCGTATTCGCCGCCCGCGTCGGGATCCTCACCCTGATGGAGGAACCGCAGATTGCAGGGGCCGACGGCCATGGTCCGGTCGGGGCAGCCCCGAGTTGTCCTGCGTACGCGAACGGAGCGAATCGGCGCGTCCGCCGCATCGATCGAGGGGCGAAGTGACAAGCAGCTCCAACGATTGGCAAGCCGGTGAACGGCGTGAACGCCTCTCGCACATGCCTCCGCCCGCTCCGAAACATTTTCGGTAGCCATGCACGAAACGTCACACGCCATAACGACCGATGACTGATTCACATCACACTTGACGCCGGATCGGAGCCTGCACAGCGCGCCCTGACAACTCGGCGGTCCACGCCGGTGCCGACACGGTGAACCGGGGAGCAGACCTCCGACACCCCGCTGCCGCACCGCCCCCTTGCCTCGATCGCAGGACCCCTCCACCCGGCATGGGCACCATGGATCCGCCGATCACTGGCCGCCGCATGGCCTACCGACCCACTGACCGCACCGCGCAGCCCCGGCTGGATCCATCGCTCGACGACCATCCACGCGCTCGCCCCGGCCCCGGTTGCGCGGCACCCACCGACGGCCGCGCCAGGGTTCGCCATGCAACTCAGCATCTTGCATCTTGTTTCGAAACTTTCGAAACAAGATGGGAAACTTTTTCTGTCAGGAGTGTTGACGATGCACCGTCAGCCCCTCAATCATTCCTGTCTGGGCGGCCGGCCACACCGACACTCCGATCACACCGGTCCCGGGGAGTCCGTGCCGCACAGCAGATCCGCGCACCAAAGCACCCGCGCCACCTGTTTCGTTCGTCCCGGTGAGGTTCGCACCGGCGCATCCCGACTCTTCGCACAGTTGGAGAGGTACGCGACGCCGCTTGCTGGTCCCCCGGCTGAGCCTCGATGGAGTACCCCCGTGCCTACGTCGAGAACCGTCCCCTCCCATGCCATGACCGCGGCGTTCGGTGATGCGGTGCTGCCCGGGCTCCGGCCCGCCCCGTCCGTCGACCGGACGCGAGCGGGGCAACCCTTGCCGGCCCTTCAGTGATTTCTACCTTGGAGGCACAGTCATGGGCTCGTATCCCCTTCCCAGACCCCCTGTCCGCCTGAAGATCCGCAGCCTGCTGCTGGCACTGATCGTCGGCGTCCTCGGTGTGGTCACCACATTGGTGGCCCCGCCGGCCTCGCACGCCGCCGAGAGCACGCTCGGCGCCGCGGCGGCACGGAGCGGCCGGTACTTCGGCACCGCCATCGCCTCGGGCAAGCTGGGCGACTCGGCGTACACGACGATCGCCGGCCGTGAGTTCAACTCGGTGACGGCCGAGAACGAGATGAAGATCGACGCCACCGAACCGCAGCAGGGCCGGTTCGACTTCACCTCCGCCGACCGCGTCTACAACTGGGCGGTGCAGAACGGCAAGCAGGTGCGCGGCCACACCTTGGCCTGGCATTCCCAGCAGCCCGGCTGGATGCAGAACCTCAGCGGCAGTGCACTGCGCCAGGCGATGAATGACCACATCACCGGCGTGATGGCCCACTACAAGGGCAAGATAGCCCAGTGGGACGTCGTGAACGAGGCATTCGCCGACGGCAGCTCGGGGGCCCGGCGGGACTCCAACCTTCAGCGCTCCGGAAACGACTGGATCGAGGTCGCCTTCCGCACCGCGCGCGCCGCCGACCCGGCGGCCAAGCTCTGCTACAACGACTACAACGTCGAGGACTGGACCTGGGCCAAGACCCAGGCCGTGTACGCCATGGTCCGGGACTTCAAGCAGCGCGGCGTGCCGATCGACTGCGTCGGCTTCCAGTCCCACTTCAACAGCGGCAGTCCCTACAACAGCAACTTCCGTACCACTCTTCAGAACTTCGCCGCCCTCGGCGTCGACGTGGCCATCACCGAGCTCGACATCCAGGGCGCCCCCGCCTCGACCTACGCCAGCGTGACCAACGACTGCCTGGCCGTCCCGCGCTGCCTCGGCATCACCGTCTGGGGCGTGCGCGACAGCGACTCCTGGCGATCGGAACAAACGCCACTGCTGTTCAACAACGACGGCAGCAAGAAGTCCGCCTACACCTCCGTCCTCAGCGCACTCAATGGCGGCTCGTCCACACCCCCGTCCGGTTCCGGAGAGATCAGGGGCGTCGGTTCGGGCCGGTGCCTGGACGTGCCGAACTCAGGCACCACCGACGGCACGCAGTTGCAGCTGTGGGGCTGCAACGGCAACGCCAACCAACAGTGGGTCTCCACCGCCGCAGGCGAGCTCCAGGTCTACGGCAACAAGTGCCTGGATGCCGCCGGCACCGGTAACGGAGCCAAAGTCCAGATCTACAGCTGCTGGGGCGGCGACAACCAGAAATGGCGCCTCGACTCCGACGGCTCCATCGTCGGCGTCCAGTCCGGCCTCTGCCTCGACGCCGTCGGCAACGGCACCGCCGATGGAACCCTGATCCAGCTCTACTCCTGTTCGCACAGCAGCAACCAACGCTGGACCCGCACCTGACGGGAAACCAGTAGTGGGCCTGACTACGGCGGGGCCGACCAGCACTGTGCTCGGCCGGTCCCGACGCAGGACTCTGTGCCAGTTCGAAACGCAGGGCTCGTACGCCGACACCGCAGATCACGTCACGGGCCAGGATCCGGACAAGTGCGGGCCAGCTCGGCTCCGCAGCAGACGATGCCACCTTTTTCAGCAGGTCGGAGGGGGCGGCAAGCCTGTACCACCAGCAGACGAAGAAACAGCTGGTGAGCTACTCGCCGTAGAAGCGGGGCTTCTTCCAGCGGCACGATGGAAGGCACCTGACCTGGGGATTCTCTGGGGCGGGCGCCTTCTTGGAGCGCCGGTCCTTCTCGTGGGAGAGGTGTCGAAATTCCCCTCTTCTCTCAGTTCATGCCACCCGCATCCCAGTCCTGACCAGCAGTTCCGGGCCGTACACGGGCCAGATTGCGGCTCAGCACCTGGGGCTGCTGACCTCGATGCGCCGGCTCACGGACATGTAGTCCATGAATCGGCCCAATTCGGAGCAGGTTCACGAACTCCCGCCCGTGTAATACGTCCGTATCGACCGGTGGCACGGGGTGAAGATTCGCGGCCTGTGGTACGACGATACGGAGGTACCCGGTCCCTGCCGCGCCGAACGCTCCACCCGCGGCGGCTTTCACCCGGGCAAGTGAGTCGTGCGCCGAGACTCGCGCGACCGCCGGTTCATGTTCTTCCAGAACCCGCTCACCCACGTCTGGCCCCCGTCGGCCTGGACCGGGATGCCATCGGCAGACCGAACTTTGGCCTTCGGCGACGCCCACGTAGAGAAGCTGCTGAAGAAGGCCGAGGCAGTCGGCCCGCGTCCCAGGTCCGACCGGGACCTGCTGCCCGTTCTGCTGGAGATGCTTGCCCAGGTCGCACCGGTGGAGGGCTGGCCAGGCCGGCCCGGCCGTGGCGGACGGACCGGAGGGGCGACTGTGTTCACGCTGCACCGGCCGACGTGCCGAGAAGCCGTGCGCCCGCTGCGGCGAGGTGGCCGGCATCTACGCCCGCCGCCCAGAAGGCGACATCTGCAATCCGTACAGGAACAAGGAGCCGGATGCCAAGCTCATCCTGCGGGCGAATACTGCGCCGAGTCGTCGCCGAACACCTCAGACTCCCACGTGACCGGCTCTTCCTGGCGGAGCTGTCGTGGGCGTCACCTGTCACGTCACCGTCGGCTTCGTACGGATGCCAGTGGACCTCAAGCAGAGTAGGTCAGCGCACCAGGCAAGGGGGCTCTCGCAGTACCTGTATCACCAGGCTCTCCCAGACGTCCAAAACGCCTGTCAACCTGGTTGAGTCGAAAGCGCCGACAACGCTTCATGGACACGCACTGCAGCTTTACGCCCATCAGTTCAATCAGCTGCCCCGAATCCACGACCGCGTCGGCGCATTTTTTCCACGGCGGAAGGGATGGAGACCAATGGCGGACAACCAATGCACCACTCACACAGAACTTTTCGATCTGCGTGGGAAGTACGCCCTTGTCACAGGCGGCACCAGGGGAATTGGCATGATGATAGCGCGCGGCCTTCTCCAGGCGGGCGCCCGCGTCGTCATCAGCTCACGCAAGCCAGACACGTGCGCGGAGGCACAGCGTCTGCTGTCCGAATTCGGCGACGTTCAAGCAATCCCCGCCGACCTGTCCAGACACGACGAGTGCCAGCGCCTCGCTGATCTCGTCAAGGCTGACTCGGGACGCCTCGACATCCTCGTCAACAACGCGGGAGCCATGTGGCGCGAGCCGCTGGAGACGTTCCCGGACGAGGCCTGGGACGCAGTGATCGATCTCAACCTCAAGTCGCCGTTCTGGCTGATACAGGCGCTGCTCCCCGCACTTCGCGAGGCGGGCACCGCCGATGTTCCCGCGCGGATCATCAACATCGGCAGCATCGCCGCCATCCACGTCGCCCAGGCGCCCAACTACTCGTACGCCAGCAGCAAAGCGGCACTCCACCAACTCACCAGAGTGCTTGCCAGAGAGCTGGGCCCACAGCACGTCACGGTGAACGCGGTAGCACCGGGAGTGTTCCCGTCGCAGATGATGGCGTCCACGCTCGATGCCATCGGCGGCACGATCGCCGCGGCGACCCCTCTGCGTCGGCTCGGCCGCGACGACGACATGGCGGGTATCGCCGTGTTTCTCGCCAGCCGGGCCGGGTCCTACCTCACGGGCGCCATCATCCCGGTGGACGGCGGCACCGCGACGACCGCATCGGGTACCCCCTAGATTGCGGGACGGGCCTACGGTAAGGGGATGGCCACCATGGATCCACGCACCGAGATACGGGAGTTTCTCAGCTCGCGTCGCGCCCGCATCACACCCGAGCAGGCGGGCCTGCCCGCTTACGGCGGCAACCGTCGGGTCAAAGGCCTGCGCCGCGAGGAGGTAGCGCTACTGGCGGGGGTATCGGTCGACTACTACGTGCGCATGGAGCGCGGCAGCCTCACCGGTGCTTCCGATGGCGTGCTCGAGGCGTTGGCCTCTGCCCTGCAATTCGACGAGGCCGAGCGTGACCACCTGTTCCACCTCGCGCGTCAATCCGGGGCGCCCAGCGGCCCACGCCGGCGCAGGCCCGCCGTGACGGTGCGCTCGACGCTGCAGCAGGTGCTCGACGCGATCTCCGATGCGCCGGCCTGGATCGGTAACGGACGTTATGACGTGCTCGCCATGAATCAACTCGGTCGCGCACTGTATTCACCGGTGCTGGCCGACCCGCGACGGCCCGCGAACACAGCGCGGTTCGTCTATCTGAACCCCGAGGCAGCCAGAGATTTCTTTGTCGACTACGACCGAATTGCCGGTGACGTGGCCGCGAAGCTACGCATGGAAGCCGGTCGCAATCCGCACGACGAGGAGCTGATCGCCCTGGTCGGCGAACTGTCAACGCGCAGTGAGCTATTTCGGCAGCGGTGGGCATCTCAGGACGTGCGGCTGCACCGGTCCGGCCGCAAGCGTGTACACCATCCGATCGTGGGCCGGCTCGACTTGGACGTCGAGTCCCTGGAACTGCCCGCCGAACCCGGCCTGCACCTCATCGTCTACACAGCACCCGCGGGCGGGCCGACCGCTGACAATCTAGCGCTCCTGGCGTCGTGGGCGGCCACCCAACAGACGCTGGCGACCGAGCTCGAAGCACACAACGGATAGCCCGGCCCCTTCAGCCGTACCAGTCAGCGGACCGCGACGCGGGCCAACATTCTGCGGGCGAACCTCAGTCACCAAGCCGACCATTGCGTCCACCACATTCCAAGGCGAGTGTCCGCTCCGACCGCCGTGGGCCGGCCGTGCTCGGCACCTCGCTGACCGTTACATGGCATCCAAGCCGTCGTCGGCCACCCACCCGGCACCGCGTCCCCGGCGGCTCAGCTACTCACGGACCGAAGCCAGCTGCGCACCGCTCGCCGATTGCGCTCCTCGTGCGCTTGGGTGGTTTCGGCCAGTCGACGCCGGGGGTGTGGTTCGTAAGGCTCAGGGCGGCCTCCGCTTCGGAGCGCGTCAACGCCCAAGCGCGTCAAGCATGGTGAACCCCGGCATATCCAGCCCGACCTCCATGACCTTCTCCGGCACGATATTGATCAGATCCGCCGGACGGTTCTTCAATACGGCCTCGCTCAGCATCACTGCCTCGGCGACCTTCCGGGCCTCCGCCTTGCCGTACGACAGGCCCATCCGCTGGCGTACGGCGGTTCGCTGGCGCTTGGCCGATGTTCGATTGGCGGCTCTCGGCACGATGCCCGAGCGCGGAGCTGTTCGACGTCGTCCTGGTGCGGCCGGACGTCGCGGTGGAAGTGGCGGTGGACGCTTCTGCTGATTCCTCGGGCCGGTGGCGTCACCCCGTCCGGATACGCCGTTTCCTCGCCGACCTGGCCACCGAAGAAGTCGAACGGGCGTGTGCGTCCTGGCCACGGCTTCACTGCATGGGAGCAGCGGGTCTGTCCCGGCCGGTGCTGGACCACCACCTGCGGGAGGCCGTCCGCCTCTCGCAGGTGGTGGGGGACGGCCCGGCAGGGCCGCGACTCGGACGCCGCAGCCCGCCGGCAGGCTCAACAGGGATGACGACGGCGGAAGCCGGCGAAGAGCCGAGGCGTTCAGAGGCCCGGCCAGATGCCTGGGATCACAAATGCGGAGTGATCAGGGCTACCACTCGCGCCTTGTTCGCGGGACCGATCCAGGTCCCGACGATCTTGCCTCCCTTGAACACGTGAAGGGTGGGGATCTGGCTGATGCCGTACTTCTCGGTCGTCGTCGGGCTCTCGTCGATATCGAGCCGAGCTACGGTCAGCCGCCCGGAGTACTCCTTCGCCACATCCACCAGCACCGGGTCGAGCGCCCGGCACACGTCGGACCACTCCGCACGGAAGACCGCCAGTGCCGGCCCGGCCCCCTTTACCACCTTCGCCTCGAAATCCGCGTCAGTCACGTCGATGACAGTGCCTGCCATGGGTCAGTCCTTCCACAAGGGCAAAGGAAGAGGGAAACGTCCCAGGGGACACCGCGCGCCGGCGCCGCACCCCTCGGCATCCGCTCCTCCCTCACGGAATCCGGCCGCAGCAACGAACTGCAGCGACCGGAGACTGCCCACAGCAGCCAGAACCGTGTGAATCCGATGCCAACAGGACCTGATCAAGCCGACATCTGACCGACCGCTCCCCCTTGCGCTCTCCAGCAGCCCCTTCCTCCCGCCCTGCAACGTATGGGCGTGCGAATCCATGAGCAAAGCAGCGAATAGCAGCACACCGCTTCCAGCGAATCCATTCTTCGGGCTTCTGATGACAGTTCAGGTTCAGCGAGTCCGGAGCCGTTTGAAGCGGTGGCACCGCATACCTGATGAAGGACGCGACACCGGAAGGGGGCCAGTCGCCGTACGGCCGACACATCGTTGGCGTCGGCCACAAGGGTCGGGCCCTCCGCCTCTCCGGAAACCCCGCAGGCCGCACTCGCGCACGAACGATCACTCGGCGTGACCTCCATTCGCAGGCAGGGGAGTCCCGCACCAGTCGAATGCGGCAGTCCACCGGTACCGCCGTCCGACGGACACCGTCCGCCACCTGGCTCTCAGGAGCCACCGGAGGAATTGGCTCTGGGGTGTGATTCTTCTCCGGCACGAATTTCTTACGTTCTTCTCAGAGGTCGGAAATCGACGCCACAGAAAAAGGGTGATGAAAATGTCCGTACGCAGCCGAGGAACAGTTTCGATGCTTCTGGCCGGAGTCGTCGCAGCCGGGGTGGCCGCACTGGGTACCGGCGGGGCACAGGAATCCGCCGCCTCGACGACAGCCTCGTCGCCCGCCGGCACGGCAGGGAGCCGGGCGAACGGACTCGCGCTGGCGGATCCGACAGGTCCCTACACCGTGGGCCGCGACTCGCTTCACCTCGTCGACAAGACCCGCCGCGACCCGTGGGTGCCCAAGGCGGGCAACCGGGAACTGATGGCGTCGATGTACTACCCGGCACACAAGGCGTCCGGAAAGACGACCCCGTACATGACCACCAAGGGAGCCCAGGCCTTCCTGGAGGAAATGGGACTGGAAGTACCCGCGAAGACGATCGCCGGTACGAAGACCCACGCCCGCACCGGCGCCAAGCCCGCATCAGGAAAGTTCCCGTTGGTCGTACTCTCCCCCGGCTTCAAGACACCGGGCGCCACGCTCACCGGGCTGGCCGAGGACCTCACCAGCCGCGGCAACGTCGTCGCCGTCGTGGACCACGCCTACGAGGCGGCCGGGGTCTCCTTCCCCGGCAAGGGCATCCTGCCCTGCGCGGCGTGCGGCAAAATCGACTCCACCACTTTCCAGCCCGCCGCCGAGGGCCGGGCCAAGGACCTGTCCTTCACTCTGGACCGACTCCTGTCGCGCACCTCGCCCTGGAAGCACGCCGGCATGGTCGACAAGAAAAAGGTTGGGATGGCCGGACATTCCCTGGGTGGTGCCAGTACCGCCGCCACGATGGAGAAGGACTCGCGGGTACGTGCCGGAGTCAACATGGACGGCCCCTTCATCAACTCGGGGAAGAGCTCCGACCTGTCGGGGCGCCCCTTCATGATGCTGGGCACCAAGGCCGACCACAGCCCCGGTGACGACACGACCTGGGACACCGCCTGGAAGCAGCTTTCGGGGTGGAAGCGCTGGGCCACGTTCACCGGAGCCGAGCACATGTCCTTCACCGACCTGGCCCCGCTGGCCGGACAGCTGGGCGCGGACGACCCCGAGGGGCTGCCCGGCAAGCGCGCGGCGGAAATCACCCGCGACTACGTCGGTGCCTTCTTCGACCGGCACCTGCACGGCAAGCGCGAGCCGCTCCTCGACCACCCCGGCGAAACCCGCCCCGAGGTCACCCTCCAGCACCGCGACTCCCGGGATCCCTCCCCGCGATCCTGACGTCCGCGCACAGCAGGTCCCCGTCCCGCCCCGGTAACGCCGGTGCGGGACGGAACGGGACTGTGCGGGCAGATCGGCAAGTCGTCCACACCTTCGGCACCTTCCCAGCCGAAGCGCACCGCCGCGCCCTGGCCCGTCCAATACAGCCCCACATCGTGGTGAGCCAGTCGGTCAGCGGGCTGTTGACCTCGTCGGGGCGTTCCCCGCTGGATCCAGTGGCCGCAGCCGTCCAGGAGGCGGGAGGCGGACAGGGCGGGGAGGGTGGCGGGGCAGGCGTCGATGGCGTCGGCCATCCAGGTGGTGGACGCGTCCAGAACGCCGCCGACGAACAAGGCGGGCTGCCGGACCAGGGCTCCGCGGTGGGGGCGAGGTCCTCCCGGTCCCGGTCCATGTTGCGGTAGCGGTTGAGGGCACAGGTCAGGCCGGTGCGCTCGGACTCCCCGGCGTAGGCGTCGAGGTTCTCCTCGCTCAAACAGGCCGGGAGGATTTCGCTGCGGCAGAGGCGCGAAACGCGGGGTTCCTCATTGCCTCGCTACCTAGAAGTGATCAGCTCGGGCTATCTAATACAGATTGTCATGATTCTTCGTCAGGTGTCCCGTGGCGCTTTCGTCTTGCCGTGTGGCGGGTGCGGGACGCGTTGCTGTGAGGAGAGGTGAACTCGCGGATGAGCGCTCGTGCGCGTAGAAACGTTGATCTGTCGTGGTATCGGGTCGGCCTTCAGTGGCCCGTGACCGTGTTCCGGGCCCTGGGTGCTGGGGCGGTCCCGGCTCGTGCCGTCGGTGCGTCCGGTCCGGTCGGCTCGGGAGGACGTCGTGGGGGGCGCGGTGTGGGGGTGGTATCGGTGGGGAGCGCGCTGCTGTCCGGTATGGCGCTGCTGGCGGCCACGGCTCCACCCGTGGGCGCCGCGCCGGTCGGGTCCGTGCCGGTGCAAGCGCAGAAGACTGATCCATCGCAGACCTTCACCTTCACCGGCGCCCCGCAGACCTTGACGGTTCCCGCGGGGGCAGTGGTCACGATCACCGCGGACGGCGCCGGCGGCGCCGACAACACCGGCACCCCCTGTACTGTCACGGGGGCCGGTGGGACGGGGGCGAAGGTCGTCACCACCCTCCCGCAAACCACCGCACCGACAACCTTCACCATCAACGTCGGCGGCACCGGCGGCACCGGCTGCAACGGCACCGGGACGCCGGGGGCCGGCGGGTTCAACGGCGGTGCCCCAGGCGGAAGTTTTCCGCTCAGTGGTTTTCATTTCGAGGGTCCGGGTGGGGGCGGAGCCTCCAGCGTCAGCACGGGCGGCTCCTTGCTGCTGGTCGCCGGGGGCGGCGGTGCCGCCGGCGGCACCGGAGCAGGCTCCACGGGAGGCAACGGAGGCAACGGCGGGACAACGCCGGATGCCACCGGCGGTACCGCGGGAAGTGCCACCGGGCCCGGGGCTTCGCCGGGGCAGGGTGGGGGCGGTGGCAGCACCAGCACCAGTACCGGGGGTGCAGGCGGGGCCGCCGGCACCGTTCCTTCCTGTGCGGTCACGAACGGCGGGCCGGGGACCGGGTTCTCCGGCGCCACGGTCGGTACCGGCGGCACCGGGGGCAGCTTCGACGGCGGCTGCGCCGCCACTGCCATCGCCGGCGGTGGCGGCGGTGGGGGCGGGTACTTCGCCGGCGGAGGCGGCGGCAGCGCCGCCGTCAACAACCAAGGCACCTCAGCGGGCGGGGGCGGCGGTGGGGGCGGCAGCAGCTTCGCCACCCCCACGGGTACCGGCACGAGCTATGCGCTGTCGCCGATCGGGACGGCGAACCACAACGGCCAGGTGACCATCTCCTACACGGTCTCGTCATTGACCATCACCAAGACCCACACCAAGCACTTCACCCAGGGACGGGACGGCGTCTACACCATCACCGTCGGCAATGCCGCCGGGGCCGCACCGACCAACGGCACCCCGGTCACCGTGCACGACACCCTCCCCGCCGGGCTCAGCGCCGACAGCATCAGCGGCACGGGATGGAACTGCACCCTGACCACCCTCACCTGCACCCGTAGCGACATCCTCCCCGCCGGAAGCAGCTATCCCCCCATCACCCTGAAGGTCGACGTTTCCTGCCACGCCCCCCGCCGGGTCACCAACACCGCCACCGTCACCGGGGGAGGCGACACCGCTACCCACACCGCCACCGACTCCACCGAGATCAAGAACCACGAGCACGTCGAGCGCTGCGAGCATCACGACCACTGGTAACCCGACCGACCCGTGCCGACGGCGGGGTCCGTCCATGAGGACGTGCCC
>NZ_JBHJQP010000045.1:0-46310 GCF_042262625.1 Streptomyces sp. NPDC056347
CCCCTTCACCTGTCCGGAGGCTCCGCTGAACACCGTCACGGCCGAGACCGTCTCCGTGGTCCTGCTGCTCGGCGTGCTGGTCTTCGCCGTGGTGCGCCCGAGGGGGCTGCCGGAGGCGACCGCCGCCGTGCCCGCCGCCGTACTGGTGACCGTGGCCGGTGCGGTCTCCTGGCCCGAGGCCCGGGCCCAGGTGGGCAGTCTGCTCCCGGTCGTCGGCTTCCTCGCGGCGATCCTGGTGCTGGCACAGCTCTGCGCGGACGAGGGGCTGTTCACGGCCGCCGGGGACCTGGTCGCCCGCGCCTGCCGGGGCCGCACCGGGCCGCTGCTCGGCGGGGTCTTCCTCGTCGCCGCGGTGATCACCGCCGTACTCAGCCTGGACGCCACGGTCGTCCTGCTGACCCCGGTCGTCCTGGCCACCGCGGCCCGCGTCGGCGCCCGCCCCCGCCCGTACGTCTACGCCTGCGCGCACCTCGCCAACTCGGCGTCCCTGCTGCTGCCGGTCTCCAACCTGACGAACCTGCTGGCCTTCACCGCGAGCGGTCTCTCCTTCACCCGGTTCGCGGCCCTGATGGCCCTGCCGTGGGTGGTTGCCGTCGCCGTCGAGTACGCCGTCTTCCGCCGGGTCTTCGCCGCCGATCTGGCCGCCGGGGCGCACCCGCCGGAACCCGGCACCGACCGCCCGCCCGTGCCGGTCTTCACGCTTGTCGTCCTCGGGCTCACGCTGGGCGGGTTCGTCGTCACCTCGTTCGCGGGCGCGGAGCCGCTGTGGGCGGCGCTGGCGGGCGCCGGGGTGCTGGCGGTCCGCGCGCTGGTCCGGCGCGATACCAGTGTCAAGGGGATCGTCCGCTCCGCGCACCCGCTGTTCTGCCTGTTCGTCCTCGCGCTGGGCGTCGTCGTCCGGGCGGTGGTGGACAACGGGCTGGGGGCGGGGATCGACGCGTTCCTGCCGGACGGCTCCTCTCTGCCGGAACTGCTGGCGGTGGCCGCGGTGGCGGCGGTCCTCGCCAATCTGATCAACAACCTGCCCGCGATACTCGCCCTGCTCCCGGTCGTCGCGGCGGCCGGTCCGGGCCCGCTGCTCGCCGCCCTGATCGGCGTGAACCTCGGCCCGAACCTCACCTATGTCGGCTCGCTCGCCACTCTGCTCTGGCGCCGCATCCTGCACGCCCATGACGCGGCCCCGGATCTCGGCGACTTCACCCGGCTCGGGCTGCTGACCGTACCGGCGACCCTGGGCGCTTCGACGGTGGCGCTGTGGGGGGCGCTCCAGCTGATCGGGGTGTGAGGCGGGGGCCCGCGACGCCGGGGGTCACCTCTTGAGGAGCGGGGTGCCGAGCGCGAGCTTCGCGCCGTCGCAGTCCTCGTCGACGCCGATGCGCAGCCGCAAGCCGTTCTCGACCTTCAGGGACAGCTTCTGGGGCTTGCCCAGGACGAGCTTGCCGACCCACAGGATGGTGTCGTCCACCTTGATGGTCAGCCGTGCCGACTCGTAGTACGAGCCGTCGTCGATGCCCGCGGTCAGCTCGAAGGTCCGCCAGGCCCGGCCGAGGTCGAACTCCATGTACGGGGCCTCACCGCAGTCGGGCGACGCCACGTAGGCCTCCGGGTGCTGCTGGGCGTTGAGGGTCGCCGAACCCACCTCGAAGTAGGCGGGGTCGGCGATCGCGCTCAGCGTGGTCAGCGACACCTCACGGGCATCGGCGACGGTGCCGGGCGTCGAAGGGGCGGCGGACGGGTCGCTGTCCTGGCCGTCCGTACTGCCGGAGTCCGGATCGGGCGTGTCGCTGCCGGTGCCGGAATCCGGGGGTGTGGGGGTCCGGGACGAGGTATCGGCGGCGTGGTCCGTCCGGCCGCCGTCGCCGTTGTCGCGCAGGAGCGCCCATGCCCCGCCCGCGCCGAGCACGGCGGCGACGAGCACGGCCGCCACCGTCAGGGCGACGGCCGGCCGCTTCCCCTTCTTCTTTCCGGGCACCCCGTCGGGCCGGGGCGGGTTGGGGACGGACGGTCCCATCGAGGCCTCCGGCGGCTTCCCCGGCGTGGTGGCGGGAGCGGTCGAGGGCGCGGTCGAGGGGCCGGAGCGGACGGTGGTGGGCGGTGCCACCCCGGGATCGGCGGACGCGGTGATCGGCGGCGGGAAGGCCGGGGGCGCGTCGGCGCCGGGGACGGCGGGCGGCAGGGAGGGCGGCGGCGGCACGGCGGGCAGGCCCGCACCCGGCGTTCCCGCGCCCGGTACTCCCGCACCTTGTGCCCGCGTCCCCGCTGTTTCCGTCCCCGGCGCCTCCGTGCCTGCCGCTCCCGTGCCCGCCGCTCCCGTGCCCGGTACGGCGTCGTGGACCGGGGCGACGGCCGACGCTCCGGTGACCGTGGTCGACACCACCGCCGAGCGCATGTCCTTCACCCAGGACGTCAGGTTCTCCGGCCGCCGGTCCGGCTCGGCCGCGCAGATCCGCAGCAGCCGCTCCACCCGGTCCGGGGCCGCCGCGGCCACCTGGGGGAGGGCGGAAAGGGCGGCCCGCAACTGCTCCGGGGTGCTCGGCGGCGACTGGCCGCTCAGCAGGAAGTAGGCAATCGCGCCGAACGCGTACCGGTCGGTGTGCGGCGTCCGCTTGCCCTCGAAGACCTCCGGCGCCGCGTACCCCGGGGTGAACCAGACCTCCGCCGTCCGGTGGTCGGCCGTCAGCTTGCTCAGCCCGAAGTCGACCAGCGTGGCCTGCCCGTGCACGTCGACCATCACATTGCCCGGCGACAGGTCGCCGTGCACGACGGTCCGGCCGGAGGGTGTCGCCCGGCCCGAGTGCAGCCAGTCCAGCACGTCGGCCAGCTGCTCCAGCGTCCGCAGCACCTCGCGCCGCTCGGCGTGGCTGGCGAGGGTGCGCTCCTCCCGCCAGTCGCGCAGGTCGAGACCCTCCACATGATTCATGACCAGGACGAGCGAGCGCCCGGCCGCGGTCGAGGACGCGCCCCGCCCGTGGATCGGCGGCCCCTCGAAATGCTCACGCACCCCCACCACGCCGGGACGGTTCACGAACCGCAGCAGCTCCGCCTGCTCCTGCCACTTCGCACTGAGCCGCTGGAACTGCTCGACGGTGATCGTGGTCCTCGAGTCCATGACCTTCACGACCACGGTCTCCGGCGCCCCGTCGAGCTCGATCTCGGCCCGGTAGAGAACGGCCTCGCCGCCCCGCCCGATCGAATTGAGCAGGCGGTATCTGTCCGGAGCCGAATCCGGCCCGATGTGGTGCGACGCACTGTTCAACTGGTCCCCCAACACAAGTAATTGACGAGCCATAAGGTTGCCGTCAGAGAGGGAGCCGGTCAATGCGCGAACGCCTCCGGACAGGTCCTGCCGGTCGGGACGTGCCGCCCCGGGCCGTCTTGGACTTCCCGCCCGACCTGTTGGACGTTCACCGCACAGCCGCCCCGAGTCCTTCCGTCCGCCATCCGGCCGGATTAGCTTCCCGGCTGAACGACAGGACTCGGGAGGCTCACTTGACCACGGACATCTCACGGCGGCGGCTCCTCGCGATCGGCGGCGGCGCGCTCGGCGCCGCGGCGGCCGGGTCGCTGCTGCCGCCCTCGCTCCAGGCCGCGATCGCCGCGCAGCCCGCCCACGCGGCCGGGCACGGCGGCCGCGACGGGCTCGGCGCCATCAAGCACGTGGTGATCCTGATGCAGGAGAACCGTTCCTTCGACCACTACTTCGGCACGCTCCGCGGCGTACGGGGCTTCGGCGACCGCAACGCCGTCGAGCTGCCCGACGGCCGGCCGGTCTTCCAGCAGCCCGCACCGCTGGGCGCCTCCGTGCTGCCGTTCCCCGTGCGCGACGCCGCCGAGACGCAGAAGAAGGACCTCCAGTACATCGGCGCCCTCGACCACTCCTGGAGCGGCGGCGGCAAGGCGTGGGCCGGCGGCTGGATGAACGGCTGGATCTCCGCGAAGACCGCCGCCACCATGGCGTACTACGACCGCCGCGACATCCCGCTGCACTACGAGCTCGCCGACACCTTCACGGTCTGCGACGCGTACCACTCCTCCATCCACTCCTCCACCAGCCCCAACCGCAACCACCTCTGGAGCGGGAAGACCGGCAACGAGCCGAACGGCGAGCGGGCCGTCGGCAACGACGCGTACGACGAGGGCACCCACCCCGGCTACGACTGGGGCACCTACGCCGAGCGGCTGGAGAAGGCCGGGCACAGCTGGCGCACGTACACCGAGTGGGAGAACTTCACCGACAACCAGATCGAGTTCTTCGCCACCTTCAAGGCCGTCGCCCGCAAGGCCCTGGCGCGGACCGGCGGCCACACGTACATGGAGTCGTTCTACTCCGCGATACGCGACGCCGGTGACGCCGAGCGGCAGCGCCTGTTCGGGCTGCTGGAGGAGGGCGTCGCCACCCTGGACAAGACCGAGCGCAGTCTCTTCGAGCGGGCTCTGCGCCGGGTGGAGACCGGGACCCTGGCCGACGAGTTCGCCAGGGACGTGGCGGCCGGGACCCTGCCCGAGGTCTCCTACCTGGTGCCCTCCGCCGTCGACTCCGAGCACCCGAGCGTCTCCTCGCCGGTGCACAGCGCCACGATCGTCTACAAGGTCCTGGACGCGCTGGGCAGGCACCCCGACGTGTGGCGGCACACCGCGGTCTTCATCAACTACGACGAGAACGACGGCTTCTTCGACCACGTGCCGCCGCCGGTCGCCCCGGCCGAGGTGACCGAGGAGCAGTGGGAGGGCAAGCCCACCGGCCTCGGCATGCGGGTCCCGATGCTCGTCGTCTCCCCGTGGACCGTCGGCGGCTACGTCTGCTCCGAGGTCTTCGACCACACCTCCGTGATCCGCTTCCTGGAGCGCTGGACCGGAGTGAAGGAGCCGAACATCGGCGCCTGGCGGCGCACCGTCACCGGCGACCTGACCTCGGCCTTCGACTTCTCGCGCACCCGGCGCCGCCCCGAGGTGGAGCGGCCCGGCACCATCCCGCCGTTCAGCGGCCGCTGGTCGCCCAAGCCGCCCGCCGTGCAGCGGATGCCCGAGCAGGAGCCCGGCCACCGCCCGGCCCGCCCGCTGCCCTACCAGCCGGACGCGCAGGCGAGCCTGGTGAACGGCGCGGTACGGGTGGCACTCAGCAACACCGGCCGCTCCTCCGCCCACTTCGCCCTGTACCCGTACGCGGGCGAGTTCCCCGCGCCGCTCCACCGGGACGTGCGGGGCGAGGCACGGTGGACGGTGCCCGTCACCGGGGACGCGTACCGGTTCACGGTCACCGGGCCGAACGGCTTCCGCCGGGAGTTCGCCGGACCGGCGCGGGACGGCGCCGCCGAGGTCGCCTCCCGCATCGACGCCCGTGAACGCGACGTCCACCTCACCCTCCGCAACACCGGCCGCACCACGCTCACCTTCACCGTGCGCCCGCTCGGTTACGTCGACGAGGCGGACCTGCGCGACTGGACCCGCACCGTCAAGGTGAAGCCCGGCCGCAGCCGTACGGTGGTGCACTCCGCGGCCGACGCGCACGGCTGGTACGACCTGGCCGTCACCGTCGACGGGGACGACGTCTTCCGCCGCCGGCTGATGGGGCACATCGAGAACGGCCGGGCGAGCGTCTCGGGCTGACGGCCCGCCCGGCAGGCCGTCCGCAGGGGAGTCCGGTGCCCGCCGGAACCACGGCGGCGCGGCCCACGTGTCCCTGATCATGAACGAACTGATCGAGAAGTGGGACGGAGTCACGGCGGGCGCCGCCCCCGAGGAGGCGGATCCCGTCGTCCTGGAGTGCGCCCGCCTGCTCGCCGCCGAACCGGACGGCGAGCAGGCGGTTCTGCTGGCCTTCGGGCTGGTGAGCATGGCGCCGTACATCCTCGGGCGACGCGGCGCGGCCGTCGAGCGGGCCGTGGTGGACGCGCTGGGCGCCGCCGCCGACGCCCTGGACGAGCGGGGCCTCCGGGCCGACGGGTGCGGGCACGCGGACCATCCGTACACCGACAGCCTGGAGGAGTGGGACACGGACGTGGACGGACTGTCCTACGCGCCGGACGTCGAGGTTCCGTTCGACGAGTGGGACGGGGCCGACTCCTGCCCCCGCAATGCCGCCGGATGGGCGCGGACGGCCGCCGACGTGATCCTGCCGGGCAGCGCGGACGGCATCCCCCAGATCGTCCCCGAGGACCATCAGAGGTACATCCGCAGCCTGGGCAGTGTGCTCAACGACTATCCGAACGGTGAACCGCTCTGGGACCTGGAGATCCACGCCGTACCGCCCGGCGACCTCTCCCGGGCCTCTCTCGCCGGCTATGTCGTCGTCGCCCACGCGAACTGCTGGTACGCGGGGTCGGGCCGGATCAGACAGCGGTCGCTGCTCGACGACATGATCGAGGGCCTGGAGTCCGTACTGCCGCTGCTGCCGGACGGGGCCTGCGCGCACGGGGACGGCGAGCACCCGGCACTGGGCTCCGGCCGCGACCAGCAGGCCGCCGAGGGCATCCACCTGCAGAGCCCCGGCGGCCGTGCCGTCCTGCGTCAGGAGCACGCGGACGGATACGGGGCCCCGCTGGAGGCATGGACGTGCCCCACCTTCCTGCGCGCCCTCGCCGTCGAGGCCCGGGACCATCTGCGCGAAGCGGTCGACCGGCTCTTCGGCACCCGGGAGACGGCACATCTGGACCGGGTGTACCTGCGCCCCGACGGCCGGCTCGACATCGAGTCGCTGAGCGCGCGGCACGCCCCGTTCCAGGACGAGACGGCCTCCGAGGAGGCGGCGCTCTGGGCGGCCCGGCGCTACGAGCGGCTCGGCCCGGACGGACCCGCCCCCGAGCGGACCGTCCTGCTGCTCCTGATGGGCACGGCGGCCGACTCCCTGGAGCTGTCGTACGGGATCGCCCGCGAGATCCTCGGCATCCTCCGTACCGCCGCCACCACCCTGCCCGGCGGCGGCTGCGACCACGCGGACGGCCATGCGCCCGGCGGTGAGCGCGCGTCCGACCGCCTGGCACGCATCGTGCGCCTCCACGCCCCCGGAATGTGCCCCGCCGCCGGCGCGGATTCCGGCCAGGGCTCCGGGAGCGAGCCGCTGACCTGTCCCGTCCATCTGGCGGAGGTCGTCAGGAAGGGCATCGCGGAGATCGAGGAGCAGTTCGAGGACGAACTGGAGGCGGAGGAACAACGAGCCGGGTGAGACGGCCGGACCGCCGTCGCGGAGGGGGCCGCGGTGCCCCCTCCGCGCCTGTTGTGAATAAGGCCACGAAAGAGACAAAGGATCATATTCGGCTGCCAGAGTGACGGTTCTCAGGTCATGCGTCCTTCGCAGCAGATCCCTGTTCCATGCTGCCCGGGGACCACGAACCAGCAGGGAGCACGTCCGTTGGCTGCCATCGCCCGCTGGTGCATCAGGCACCGTCTCATCGCCGTTCTCCTCTGGCTGCTCGCCCTCGGCGGCACGGCCACCGCGGCGGTCCTCGCGGGTTCCGCGTACTCCAACGACTACAACGTGCCCGGCACCGAGTCCGGCCGGGCCGCCGAACTCCTCCAGAGCGGTTTCACGGACCTCGGGGGCGACACCGACACCATCGTCTGGCACACCTCCGACTCCACCGTGCGGGCCGACGACGTCCGCCAGACGATGACCCGGACCCTGCACGCCGTCGAGGAACTGCCCGGGGTCGGCGCGGTCACCGGCCCGTACGGGGCCGCGGGCGCCGGGCAGATCAGCGGCGACGGCCGCACCGCCTACGCCGTGATCACCTTCGACCAGCGGGTCGAGGACATCCCCGCACCGCAGGTTGAGGCCGTCGTCGACACCGCCCGGCAGGCCGCTTCCGGCCACCTCCAGGTGGAGCTGGGCGGCCCCGCCGTCGCCCTCACCGAGGCACCCTCCGTCCATCTCGGCGAGGCCGTCGGGGTGGTCGTCGCGGCCGTCGTCCTCTTCCTCGCCTTCGGCTCGTTCGCCGCCAGCATGCTGCCCATCGCCACCGCGCTGGTCTCCGTCGGCACCGCCTACGCGGGCACCGTGCTGCTCGGCCACGCGATGACCGTCGCCGACTTCGCGCCCATGCTCGGCATGCTGATCGGGCTCGGCGTCGGCATCGACTACGCCCTGTTCATCGTCACCCGGCACCGCAGAGGGCTGCGCCAGGGCCTCACGGTCGGCGAGGCCGGGGAGAACGCCGTCGCGACCACCGGCCGGGCCGTGGTCTTCGCCGGGGCGACCGTCTGCATCGCCCTGCTCGGCATGCTGATCCTGCGGCTGGGCTTCCTCGACGGGGTGGCGATCGCGGCCTCGCTGACCGTCGTCCTGACCGTGGCCGCCTCGGTGACCCTGCTCCCGGCGCTGCTGTCGTTCATCGGCCCGCGGGCGCTGGGCCGGCGCGAACGGGCCCGGCTCGCCGCGCACGGCCCGCGCCCCGAGGTGCCGACCGGCTTCGCCGCCCGCTGGTCCGCCTTCGTCGAACGCCACCCCAAGCTGCTCGGGGCGGTGGCCGCCGCGGTGATGCTGGTCCTCGCCCTGCCCGCCTCCGCCCTCCACCTGGGCACCTCCGACCAGGGCAACAACCCCGCCTCCGCCACCACCCGCAAGGCGTACGACCTGCTGGCCGAGGGCTTCGGCCCCGGCGTCAACGGACCGCTGACCATCGCCGCCCGGCTGGACGGCGCGGGCGACCGGCTGGCCATGGACGGCCTGCCCGCCACGCTGCGGCACACCCCGGGCGTCGCCTCGGCGGGCCCGGTCACGTACAACAGCGGCGGCGACACCGCCTTCGTCACCGTCGTACCGACCACCTCGCCGCAGTCCCGGGAGACCAGCGACCTCGTGGACCGGCTGCGCACCGAGGTCCTGCCGGGCGCCGCGGAGAACACCTCGCTCCGGGCCCATGTCGGGGGAGTGACCGCCGGCTACGACGACTTCGCCCGGATCATCGTCGGTAAACTCCCGCTCTTCGTCGGCGTGGTCGTGGGCCTGGGCTGTCTGCTCCTGCTCCTGGCCTTCCGGTCGGTCGGCATCCCGCTGAAGGCCGCGGCGATGAACGTGGCGGCCGTCGCCGCCTCCTTCGGGGTCGTCGTCGCGGTCTTCCAGTGGGGATGGGGAAGCGAAGCACTGGGACTGGGCAGCTCCGGGCCGATCGAACCCTTCCTGCCGGTGATCATGGTCTCGGTGCTCTTCGGACTCTCCATGGACTACCAGGTGTTCCTGGTGGGGCGGATGTACGAGGAGTGGCTGGAGACCGGCGACAACCGGCGGGCCGTCCGGGTGGGCCTCGCCGAGACCGGCCGGGTGATCAACTCCGCCGCCGTGATCATGATTTCGGTCTTCCTCGCCTTCGTCCTCAGCGGCGACCGGGTCATCGCGATGTTCGGCATCGCGCTCGCCGCGGCCGTCGCACTCGACGCCTTCGTCCTGCGCACGCTGCTGGTCCCGGCGCTGATGCACCTGCTGGGCGGGGCGAACTGGTGGCTCCCGCGCCGCCTGGACCGGCTGCTGCCCCGGTTCAGCATCGAGCCGCCCGACACCCGTGCGCCCGCACGTGCGAAGATCCCGCAGACGGCGGAATCGGTACGAGAACCGGCACGAGAAGGAGCATGATGTTCGCGGTATCCCTGGGCGACGACGGTGCGGAGCTGCGCCCGCTGGAGATCTGGCAGGCGCAGGAGTTCCTCGACCACGTGGACCGGGCCCGGGAGCTCGTCGACCCGTGGATCCCCTTCGCCTCCTTCGCCACCGACCTCGATTCGTCCCGTGAACTGCTGCGCCGGTACGCGGAGAAGCAGGCGTCCGACACGGGACGGCTCTACGGCATCTGGCTGGACGGCACCCTGGTCGGCGGCGTGCTGTTCCGGATCTTCGAGGCCGAGTCCGGCAACTGCGAGATCGGCTGCTGGCTGGAACCGGCCGGCCTGGGCCGCGGCCTGGTGACCCGCGCGTCCCGGAAGCTGATCGACTGGGCGGTGTACGAGCGCGGCATGCACCGCGTGGAGTGGCGCGCCTCCGCCGGGAACACCGCCAGCACCGCCGTCGCCCGGCGGCTCGGCATGACGCGCGACGGGGTGCTCCGCGAGAGCTTCCTGTACCGGGGCGAGCGGCACGACTCGGAGATCTGGGCGGTACTGGCCCCGGAGTGGCGCTCCCAGCAGCAGTCCTGACGGCGCAGGCCGCTGTCCTGACGGCGAACCGGACCGCTCGGCCCGGGCTTCCACGGCTCGGGCCTCCGGCCCCTACGCCTCGGGCTTCCGCGCCCCGTACCTCTGCGGACCGGGCCTGCGGACCCCGGGGCTCCGCGGACCGGGCTTCTGCGGACCGGGTCCCTGAGCCTCGGAGCCGAAGCGGGCCGGCGCGTATCTCCGCTGGTGCTCACGGTACGACCGGGCCAGATGGTGCTGGAGCCGGATGTGCCGGAACTGGTACACCGCCCCGGCCTGCCGCAGCACGCCCCGGCGGTACGCGTCGTCCAGGAACGCCGCCGTGTCCCGGGGCAGCCGGCCGGTCAGCGGCAGCCACACCCGGGTCAGTACCAGCCAGCGCCCCCAGGCGGTGAACGAGAGCGCGTACGCCGAGGCGCCGCCGAGCCCGCCGATGGCACCGATGAACAGCGCGTCCGACAGGGGCCAGGACAGCGGCCCGAGAATCCCGTCGAGCAGCCCGGCGAACAGGCGGCCACCGGCGGCGATCGCCAGGGTCAGCATCGGGGCCAGCACGAGCACCTGCCGGACCACCGTGGCGCGGTTCGAGGCCAGCAGTCCGGCCGGGGTGGCCGCCGAGGCGACGTCCAGCGGCGCCTCGAGCGCAGCCACGATCCCGAAGACCAGCCCGGCGCCCGTCCCGAAGATCAGGCCGAAGACCAGCATGTTGATGAGGGTGCCCCTGATCACCAGCTCGTTCGTGAGCGGGATCCCGTAGAACAGCCGGCGCTGGAGGGCGAGGGCACACGCGCACCCGACGCCCATCACGAACCCGCCCGGCAGCACGGCACCGAACCGGGCGGCGAACGCGCGCACCGGTCTGCGGCCCCCGGTGCCCGCCCCGGGCAGCCGCAGCCCCGGCCGCACATGGGCGGGCTCGAAGGCCGTTCCGCCGAGCCGGACCAGGACCGCGTGGACGGAGCCGAAGGCCAGACCCGCGACGAGCCCCATCGAACCCCCCACCAGGAGGACCTCGAAGGCCGCGTCGGCCGGGAACGACAGGACGAACAGATTGACGGCCCAGTCGGCCACCGCGACGCAGAGCGCCGAGACCACCACCACCGCCAGCAGCCGGGTGGACAGGCGCAGCGAATCACCGATCCGCCACCACGCCAGGTCCTGCTGCTCGCGGTCGGAGCGGGCGAGGTGATGGGCGAGATAGCCGAGCCAGCGCTCGGCGCGCTCCGGATCACGCTGCCGCCCCCGGCGGACGCCCGCGCTCCGCTCGGCGACGCGACGCCGGTACACCGTCGGCACGAAGCCGGCCAGCAGGTGCTCCTCCAGGGCGTTCTCGTCGGGGAACAGCTCGGCGTCCAGCAGGTCCGAGGGCTTTCGCCCGGGGGAGTCGCTGTACATCGTCCGCGCCAGCACGATCATGAGCGGGGTGCTCAGGACCCGGGCCAGGGGAGTGTCCGCACCGCCTTCCGGGGCGCGCAGCCGGTTCAGCACGTCGGTCCAGACCGCTGAGCTCCCGCCGTCGTCGCGGGGGACCGGCCGGGCCGTGCGGGGCAGGTAGTCGGCGAGGTCGTCGAGGGTGAGGTCGGTCAGCTCGATCCCGGCGGCCCAGACCAGCGGGGCCCGTACCTTCCCGACGGCCTCGGCGAACTCGTCGCGCCGGCTGGTCAGGACGAGCGGGAGCGAGGTGTCGTTCAGCACCTCCAGGGCCGTACCGCGCAGCTTCTCCGCGATCTCGTCGAAGCCGTCCAGGACCGGCAGCACGAGATCCGAGTCGACCAGGGCCGCGGCCAGCGTCGCCCCGCCGGGGGCCCGGCGGGTGAGATGCGGGTGGTCGCGCAGCAGCCGGTCGATCAGCCAGTCCCGCAGCGCGACGTCCGTGGGGTCCCAGGAGCCGACGCTGAAGAGCACCGGCACCCGCTCCTGGGGCCGACGGTCCGCCAGCCGGTCCAGGACGAACCTGATCGTCAGGACCGACTTGCCGGACCCGGCCCGGCCCAGCACCACCAGCCGCCCGGACAGGACGCGCCGGTAGACCTCGGCGACACTGCTCAGATCGCCGCTGAGATCCATGTGCTCCGGTGCCGCACCCGGCGGCAGACGCTGAATGTTTTCCGAATGGTCGGTAAGCGACTCGGGAGCGTCCCGCCAGCGCACCGGAAGCGGAAAGGGGTCGTGCACCCGCCGGTGCTCCTCCTCACGCTGCCAGCGCCGTCGGATCTCCCGGGCCAATTCATCGGCGGCGGTGCCGACCTCATGATGAACGGGTGCCGCGACGGAAGGTTCCCGGGGTGCCGGAACGGGCGGCGGCACCGGCGGCGGACCGGAACGCGGTAATGATTCCGATTCCCCGCCCGTACCGGAATCAGGGACGGGAACGGGAGCCGGCACCACAACGCCCGCGGCCGCCGTCGCGGATGCGGCGGCCGGTCCCGCGAGGGTGGCCACGAGCCGCTGCCGGTCCTCGGCCCCCGCCTCCAGCGCGTCCGCCAGCGACTCCACCGTGCCCAGCCGGTAGTCGCCGGAGCTGCCGGTCTCCAGTCTGCGGATCGTGCGCACGCTCACCCCGGACCGCTCCGCCAACTGCTCCTGCGTCAGCCCCGCCCCATGGCGCAGCCGACGCAACAACGTGCCGAGCCGGTCCGCCACTTCGACACCCCTCCCACCACCGTGCGCGGTCGCGACGACCCTACCGGCGGCGACCGGTCATATATGGCCGGTCGCATGTCCTGTACGCGGATCGGCGCGAACAGCACGATCGGTGGTGCCCGGCGAGGAGCGCCGACACGGGGCGGCGCACCCGTCGGGTACCTGCGGCGCGAAGGGCGCCCGCGGGGTACGGACCGGCCCGGCACCGGACCCGACCGCCCCTCAGGGCTTTCTCCCGCCGCGATTCATGAGGAGTCGACATGGCCTTCCGGTTCTGGTGCGGCGAATGCGGATTCAGGACGGCCTGGCTCGCCGAATCCGAGGGTGCCAGAAGGCAATTGGAGCATTACGCGAAACAGCACCCGGGAATTCCCGCCGGTGGCCATGTGGAGACCAATCGGAAGAACCCGGACGGGGGTTTCGGATGTCTCCGGGCCGCGGGAATTCTCGTCCTTCTGCTCGTCGTCGCGGCCGCATGCCGCCACTGAGGCACGGCCGGACCCCACCGGACAGCCGAAGAACGACCGACCGATTCGAAGGGACAGGAAAGCGAATGAAGAAACTCAATGTGCTCGGTACGGCCGTGGTCACCGCGGCCTGCCTGCTGGCCGCCGGCGTCGGCCCGGCCACCGCCGCCACCCGGGCCGCCGGCTCCTCGGCCACCACCACCGCCCAGAGCCCGGCCGACATCCTTCGGGCGGGGGCCCAGCAGGGCGTCGCCGACGGGTACCCGGGCGTGATCGGCATGGTCAGGAAGGGCGACGCCACCCAGTACGTGCACGCCGGCGTCGGAGACCTCGTCAACAAGGTCCCCGCCGACCCGAAGGCCAAGTACCGGATCGGCAGCAACACCAAGGCGTTCGTCTCCACCGTGCTGCTCCAACTGGAGGGCGAGGGGAAGCTCTCGCTGGACGACACCGTCGACCGCTGGCTGCCGGGAGCGGTCGACGCCAACGGCTACGACGGCTCGAAGATCACGGTCCGTCAGCTGCTGAACCACACCTCGGGCCTGCCCGACTACTTCAAATCCGTCCGAATCAGCGCACCGTACTTCCTCAACGCCAATCCGAGGGAGGTCTTCCCGCCCCAGAATCTCGTCGACGTCGCCCTCGGCATGCGGGCTCCGACGACCCGGCCGGGAGAGAAGTACGACTACTCCAACACCAACTACGTGCTCGCCGGCATGGTGGTCAAGGCCGTCACCGGCGAGGAACCGGCCACGGAGATCAAGCACCGGATCATCGGACCCCTCGGCCTGAGCGACACCACCTTCCCCACCTCGGACCCCGCGCTCTACGGCAACCACCTGAACGGCTACGTGATCCGGACGATCTTCATCAACGACGGCACCGCCTCCAACGTGCAGGTATTCGGCAGCGCCGGGGCCATGGTGTCGACCCTGGACGACCTGGCCACGTTCTCCCGGGCTCTCATGGCTGGAAAACTCCTGAAGCCCGCGCAGATGACCGAGCTGAAGACTACGGTTCCCGTCACCGCCGACGTCGGTTACGGGCTGGGCATCACGCGCACCGAACTGCCCTGCGGAAAGTGGGCCTGGGGACACAACGGCGCGGTGCTCGGCTACTACAACAACTGGCTGAGCAGCGAGGACGGGACCGAGCAGGTGCTGCACGCGAACAACGAGTACCACCTGCTCCTCGGCACGCCGGGGCAGACCCACACGGGCAAGGCCCTGACCGACGCGTTCTGCGCGCTCTGATCCACCGCACCGGTACCGCCCGCGAGAGCACTCGCGGGAGCCATCCGCCCCAACCTTCCCGGAGAGGACATCCGATGAGAATGCCGCTGCCGACCACCTGGCGGGCCCGGACGAGAACGGCCGTGGCCGCCGCCGCGCTGACCGTGACCGCGACCCTCACCGCCCCGCTCGCCCACGCCGACGGCGCCGCGCCGCCGGTGCTGACCGACGGGTTCGGCCTGACCCAGGTCGCCGGGGGCACCGAGGTGCACTCGGACACCGACTTCACCATCACCGTCACCACCCCGCAGCTCTCCGGGCAGCACAAGATCCGCATCTTCCTGCCCAGCGGCTACCGCACCCAGCCGGACAAACGCTGGCCGGTGACGTACTTCCTGCACGGCGGACCGGGCAGCCCGGACGACGCCGCGGCCGTCCCCGCGCTGCGCTCGGACTCGATGATCACCGTCGTACCGGACGGCGGACGCAAGGGCTGGTACGCCGACTGGCTCATGCAGAACACCGCCGAGGGCGCGGCCAACTGGGAGACCTTCCACCTGAAACAGGTCGTCCCCTTCATCGACGCGAACCTGCGCACCCTCGCCGACCGGGGCCACCGCGCCGTCACCGGCCTCTCGATGGGCGGTTACGGCGCCCTGCACTACGCCGAGGCCCGCCCCGACCTCTTCGGCCACACCGCCGCGCTCTCCGGCGGCATCGACTTCGGCATGGCGGAGATACGCGCCGTCGTCCTGGCCACGGAGCTCAACCTCCCCGGCGCCTGGTGCGCCCTGACCACCTCCGGCACCGGCGACTGCACCGGCTACGGACCCCCCGTCGACAGCGACGCCATTTTCGGCTCCCCGTACCCGGTGTTCGACGCGGACCGGATCTGGAAGGCGGTCGACCCGGCCGCCCCGGTCAACCTGGCCAAGCTCGCCGACACCGACGTCACCCTCTACACCGGCGACAACGACCTGATCGACCACTACACCGCGATCGCCTCCCGGAACGTCAAGTCCCGCATGGACGCGCTCGGCCTGAAGAGCCGGTTCGTCGACTACGGCGACGGCGCCTCGCTCTCGCCCCAGTGCAACGGCGGCCACAACTACGGCTGCTGGGCCGCCGCCTTCGCCGACTACGTACCCCGCCTCACGGCCGCCTTCGACGCCGCGAGCTGACCCGGCACCACCGGCAGGGCCGTGCCCCGGCGCCACCGGGACCGGGGCACGGCTCCCCAGCACGCAGCACGCAGCACGCAGCACGCAGCACGCAGCACGCGGAGAACGGAGCGGTGGCCCGTCCCTTCCCGGGCGCCGTGCGCGTGGTGACCGGACCGGGAACAGCCCCCGGGCCGGGCGGGAGCCCCGCTCACTCCTCGGCGTCGGGAGCGCCCGGCGGCGCGTCCGGGCCGGACTCCCGGTCCGCCTCGGGCGCCCTGACCACCACCTTCCCGGAGGCCAGGTCGATCGGACCGCGTCCAAGATCGCCGACACCGAGATCCACCCGGGACAGCTCGAGCCGCTTCTGCTCGTCCGAGGTGTGCTTTCGTCCCGGTGCGAAGATCTCCTCGAAGAAATTGAACACCGGCCGCCACGCCCTTCCACCGCTGCCGCCCCGCTAGCGCACCGTGAGCAGCAGGATCCTGTCGTCCCCCGGCTTCGGGGTGCCCCGGGTGTCCGTATTGCTCGTGACCAGCCAGAGCTTGTCGCCGCCCGCGGCGAGCACGGTGCGCAGACGGCCGTACTGTCCCTCCAGGAACGCCTGCGGTGCCGCGAAAGGTTCCCGTTCACCGCCGGAGAGCGGGATCCGCCAGAGCCGCTTGCCACGCAGTCCCGCCACCCAGACCGAACCCCGGGCGAAGGCGATCCCGCTCGGGGACGCCTGGGAGGTCTTCCACTGAGCCACGGGATCGACGAACCCCTTCTTCCCCGACTTCCCCTCGGCCCGCGGCCAGCCGTAGTCGCCGTCCGGCACGATCCGGTTCAGCTCGTCCCAGGTGTCCTGGCCGAACTCGGAGGCCCACAGCCGCGCCTCCCCGTCCCAGGCCAGCCCCTGCACATTGCGGTGCCCGGACGAATACACCACGGAGTCCGCCGACGGATTGCCGTGCACCGGCTGTCCGTCCGGGCTCATCCGCAGGATCTTGCCCGCCAGCGATTCCTTGTCCCGCGCGAGCCCGGTGTCCCCCGTCTCACCGGTCCCCGCGTACAGCATCCGGTCCGGGCCGAAGGCGATCCGGCCGCCGTTGTGGATCGACCCCTTCGGGATGCCGCGCAGGATCGTGTCCGGCGCGCCGAGGAGCTGACCCGGTGTCGTGCCGTCCTCGTCGTACTGCATCCGGGCGATGCGGTTGTCGGACTCGGTCGTGAAGTACGCGTACACCAGGTGGTCCGCACCGTACGTAGGGGCGACCGCGATCCCCAGCAGACCGCCCTCACCGGCGGGCGCCACCCCCGGCACCGAACCCAGCAGGGTCTTCTTCCCGCTCTCGCCGTCGATCCGGGTGATCGTCCCCTTGTCGCGGGAGGACACCAGCAGATCGCCGCCGGGCAGCGCCGCGAGCCCCCAGGGCGAGTCCAGGCCCCCGGTGAGCGTCGACACCACCTTCACCGAACCCTTCGCGGGCGGTGTCCGGGGCGAGGCGGTGGGGGAGGGCGGCGGCACCGAAGCCGTGTGCGGGGCGGGCGGCGTACTCGCCGTGCCCGCCGTGCCGGTTTCCCCGCCCGCGGAGCAGCCCGTGCCCAGCACCAGCGCCCCGGCCGTCAGCGCGGCCAACGCCGGGGCCCGGCGCCCCCGCCGCCGCCCGGCAGGGTTTCGTACAGATCCGAACAGAACACCGCGCACAGCACCGATCCCTTCGACGGACACCTGACCACTGTTCCTATCCCGCGAACCCGCCCCGGGGCCCCGGAACCGGCCACCGGGGGTCCGGAAGGCCGGGCCTCAGTCCCACGACCCCTGCGCCCGGGGCAGCGCGGCGATCTCCGCCAGGTCCCGCGGGGTCAGCGCCAGCCCGGCTGCCGCCGCGTTCTCCACCGCCCAGTGCTCCCGCTTGGTCCCCGGCACCGGCACCACGTGCGGCCCCTGCCGCAGCACCCAGGCGAGCGCCACCTGCGCCGCGCTCGCCCCGTGCCGCTCGGCGATCCGCCGCAGCCCCACGACCACCGGCTGGTTCGCCGCCATCATCTCCGCCGTGAACCGGGGATGCCGGGCCCGCAGATCCTCCGGCTCGAAGCCCTGACCGGGCGTCAGCGTGCCCGTCAGATAGCCGCTCCCCAGCGGCTTCGCCGCCAGCAGCCCCACCCCGCGCGTGGTGCACCACGGCAGCAGGGACTCCAGGGCCTCCGGCGACCAGACCGACAGCTCCGCCTCCACGGCGCTCACCGGGAAGACCTGCTGCACCCGCTCCAGCTGACGGATCGTTTCGTCGTACATACGCGACCCGGCCCGCCGCGAGGCCCGCGCCCCGACCGCGCAGAGCCCGAGCGCCCGTACCTTCCCGGCGGTCACCAGGCCGGCCATCGCGCCCCAGGTCTCCTCGATCGGCACCTCGGGGTCGGGCCGGTGCAGCTGGTACAGATCGATCACATCGGTCTGCAGGCGACGCAGCGAGGCGTCGCAGGCCCGCCGCACATAGCCGGGACGGCCGTTGGCCACGATGTGCTGATCGCCCACCAGCAGACCGCACTTGGTGGAGACGAACGCGTCCGACCTGCGGCCCTTCAGTGCCCGGCCGACCAGCAGCTCATTGGTGAACGGCCCGTACATGTCGGCCGTGTCGAGCAGTTGGACGCCCGCGTCGAGCGCGGCGTGCACCGTACGCAACGCGCGGTCACCGCGCTGCTGCGAGGCGCTGTACGCCCAGCTCATCGGCATGCAGCCGAGACCGACCGCCCCCACGGCGAGCGCCGCCGCACCAAGACTCCTGCGCTCCAACTCCCCGATCCTCCCCGGGCCCACCGCCGAACCGGGCCCACGCCCCGCCGTCGCGGGACCGCACCGCACACCCCAAAGTAACCTCTGCCGCCCACCGCACCTCGCACGGCCTCCGACGATCACCCTCCCGGTGGCGATTAGCCTCCTGACCATGACATCGACGAACACCTCCGACAGCCCCGCACCGGCGAAGACGCCCGAGGTGTGGCTGCCGTTCCCGGCCGGTGGGATCGACGGGCTCCCCGAGGGGCTCGCGTACCGGTTCTGGGACGGCGGGCCGGACTTCCCGGCCGATCCCGCCGACTGCGCCTTCTACGTCGTGCCGTACATGAAGGGCTCCGCGGTCTCGGTGCGGCCGCTCGCCGGGATGACGGGCGTCCGGGTCGTGCAGACGCTGACCGCGGGCATCGACCACGTGGAGCCGGGGCTCGGGGTGCTGCCCGCCGGGGTGCGGCTCTGCAACGCGAGGGGTGTCCACGAGGCGTCCACCGCGGAGCTCGCCCTCACCCTGATCCTCTCCTCGCTGCGCGGCGTCCCGGGCTTCGTGCGCGGCCAGGACGCGCAGGAGTGGCGGTCCGGCTTCTACCCGGCGCTCGCCGACAGATCCGTACTGATCGTGGGGTACGGGTCGATCGGCGCCGCCATCGAGGACCGGCTCGCGCCCTTCGAATGCGCGCGGGTGGTGCGCGTCGCACGCTCCGCGCGGGCATCCGCGCGCGGCCCCGTGCACGGGCTCGACGCACTGACCGGTCTGCTGCCCGAGGCCGACGTCGTCGTGCTGTCGACCCCGCTGAACCCTTCCACCCAAGGGCTGGTCGACGCCGGGTTCCTCGCCGCGATGCGCGACGGGGCGCTGCTGGTGAACGTCGCCCGGGGCGGCGTCGTCGACACCGCGGCGCTGCTGGCCGAACTGGAGTCCGGCCGGCTGCGCGCCGCCCTCGACGTCACCGACCCGGAACCCCTGCCGCCCGGCCACCCGCTCTGGCATGCTCCCCACGTCCTGATCACCCCGCACGTGGGCGGCAGTTCCTCCGCCTTCCTCCCGCGCGCCAAACGTCTGCTGGCCGCGCAACTGGGGCGGTTCGCGGCGGGGGAGCCGGTGCGCAACGTGGTGCTCACCACCGGCTGACCACGCAGCGAAGGGCAGCGGTCGCGCACGGTACAGGACAACCTCCCTGATCGTCACGGAGAGTAGAGGAACTATGTCCCTGTGTGACGGGTCTGGTGTATCGTCCCGAAAGGGGCGCTGAGCCGCGGAGTGGAGGGACGGCGCCGGGGAGGACGCGACACGCGAGGGGGCGACGGGTGATGCACGGGCGATGGGCGCACGATCCGACACCACCGGACAGCCGAAGGGGGCCGGCGTACGCGGCGATGCCGGGGGCGCCCCGGTGAGCGCGCCGGCCGACGCCCTAGGGGCGCTGCTCTCCCGGAGGTCGGCCGCGGGCGGCGTGTCCCCGCTGCTCTGGCAGACCCTTCTCGGTGTCGTCTGGGCCGGATACGCCGTGGGCTCGGCCTTCGGCTGGGGATCCCCGCAACTGGCCGCGTTCATGGGGGATTTCGGCCTCTGCGCGGCGGCACTGGTCGCCGCCGTCTCCTGCTACCGCTACGCGCGGGAGGGCAGCAGCCGCTTCCGGCCCGCCTGGCTCCTCTTCGCGCTCTCCTCGTTCATGGCCGCCGCGGGCAACGCGGTCTGGGGCTGGTACGAAGTGGTGCTCGGGCTCCCGGTGCCCACGCCCTCCCTGGCCGACCTGCTGTTCCTCTGCTTCGCGCCGCCCGCCATCGTCGGACTGCTCGTCCTCGCCAAACGCCCCGTCACCAGAGCCGGCTGGCTCTGCCTCGCGCTGGACTCCTGGCTGATCGGCGGATCGCTCCTCACGCTCTCCTGGAGCCTCGCCCTCGCCCACACCGCGCATCTGGTGGACGCCGAGGGCGTGAGCGTGGCCCGGGTGGCGCTGGCGCTGGCCTATCCGCTCCTGGACATCGTGCTGGTCTCCATGGTGCTGGCGCTGCACTTCCGCCGGTCCAGCGTCAATCGTTCCGCGGTGAACACGGCCGTCGCCGCACTCGCCCTGACCGTACTGTCCGACGCCCTGTTCACCTCGCCGCTGCTGCGCCAGGCCTACCATTCCGGCCAGATGCTGGACGCGGGCTGGTTCGCCGGCTCCCTGCTCCTCGCCTACGCCCCCTGGGGCGCCAACCGGGCCGCGGACATCGTCCTGCCGCCCCGCGGCGCACCGCCCGTCAGCCGCCCCATCGCGGGCTCCCTGGCCGCGCTCACGCCGTACCTCGCCGCCGCCGTCTGCACCCTCGGCATCCTCTACAACGCCATCGAGGGCCGCCGGGTGGACCGCGTCGTGATCTTCACCGGCTGCACGGTGGTGCTCGCCCTGGTCGTCCGGCAGGGCATCATGCTCGTCGACAACATCGCCCTCACCCAGGAACTGGCCCAGAAGGAGAACCACTTCCGCTCCCTGGTGCAGGGCTCCAGCGACGTCATCATGATCGCCGCCCCCACCGGCGTGCTGCGCTACGTGAGCCCCGCCGCCGCGGGGGTGTACGGGCGCGAGGCCGAGGAGCTGGTCGGGGCCGAGCTCTCCTCGATCATCCACCCCGAGGACCTGGGCCGGGTCATCCATGAAGTGCGCCGCTTCCTCGCCACCCCGCCGAGCGAGGAGCCCACCACCCGGATCGAGTGCCGCTTCAGATCCGGCACGGGTGACTGGCTCAACGTCGAATCCACGGTCAACCGCCACCAGGGCGGGCTGATCCTCAACAGCCGCGACGTGACCGAACGGGTCCGTCTCCAGGCGCAGTTGCAGCACAACGCCGAGCACGACCCGCTCACCGACCTGCCCAACCGCGCCCTGTTCACCAAGCGGGTCCGCCAGGCCCTCGGCGGCCGCCGTTCCGGCGACCCCGGCACCGCCGTGCTCTTCATCGACCTCGACGGCTTCAAGGCGGTCAACGACCGCCTCGGTCACCAGGCGGGCGACGAGCTCCTCGTCCAGGCCGCCCACCGCCTCCACGAATCCGTCCGGGCCGGGGACACCGCGGCCCGCCTCGGCGGCGACGAGTTCGCGGCGATCATCCTCGGCGACGGCACCCGCGACCAGTCCGCCCGGGAATGCCAGGTCCACGAGATCGCCGACCGGCTGCGCCTCACCCTCTCCCAGCCGTACCGGATCGGTACCGGGGACGTCCGGGTGGCCGCGTCCATCGGGGTCGCCTTCGCCGAGCCGGGCATCAGCCCCAGCGACCTCATGCGCAACGCCGACCTCGCCATGTACCGCGCCAAGGCCGGCGGCAAGGACCGCGTCGAGCTGTACGCCCCCCAGATGCAGGCAGATGTCGTACGCCGCTCCGAGCTGGCCGCCCGGCTGCGCACCGCCCTGCGCGACGGCGAGTTCGCCCTGCTCCACCAGCCGGTGGTGAACCTCGCCACCGGTACGGTCGCCGCCGTCTCCGCCCAGGCCCGCTGGCGCTCGGCCCAGGGCATCCTGTTCACCCCGGCGGAGTTCCTCCGCGTCGCCGAGGACAGCGACCGCACCGCGGAGCTCGGCCGCTGGCTCCTGGAAGAGGCCGTCGAGCAGGCCGCCGAGCGGGCCAGGGCCGGGCACCCGGTCTCCGTCGCCGTGCGGCTGTCCGCCCGCCGCCTCCTCGACAAGGGGATGCCGTCCGGCTCCGTCGAGGCACTGCTCACCCGGCACGGCCTGCCCTCCGGCGCGCTGATGATCGAGGTCGCCGACAGCGACCCCCGGATCTCCTTCGACGAGCTGGAGCAGCGTCTGGCGGCCCTGCGCCGCATCGGGGTCCGGATCGCGCTGGACGGCTTCGGCAGCGGCTACGCCGCGATCAACGCCCTGCGCAGACTCCCCATCGACGTCTTGAAACTGGATCGAGAACTGGTCGAGGGAGTGGTGGAGTCCGCTCGACTTCACAAGATCACCAGCGGTCTGCTGCGCATCGCCTGCGACCTCGGTCTCCAGTCGGTCGCCGACGGCGTCGACGTACCGGAGCAGGTCCTCGCGCTGCGCGCCATGGGCTGTACGCACGCCCAGGGCATGGCCTTCTCCGGGCCGCTCGACGAGTACCGGCTGCGCCGCGTGCTCGCCCGCAGGGAGTTCCCGGTGCCCGGCAGTAGCCTGGCCCAGCCGGTCCTGACCGGTGGCGCCGGCCCCCTCCTCAGTGGATCACATGTTGAGACGTCCATCCCACCCACTTGACATCGCGAGTGCGTCGGAGAGAGGGTCAATGCCATGCGCACCCGAATTCTCGTACTTGGACAGCGCGTCGGCTGAAGCAGAGTCCCGCACGGCACTCCGCAGACCAACACCGACGCGCTCCCCTCGCTTGCCTCAGGCACGAGGGGTTTTTTGTTGCACCGGCACTACGCAAACTGTCGCAAAACACCCGCAGAAACCCTCAGCTTCGAGAAGAGAATGCCGATGACCGAGCAGGCCACCGGGGCCCACCACCCCCAGCCGCGGGCCCGTAACGGCGGATCGTCCGCCGCCAACGTCGAGCACGTCACGGGCGCGCAGTCCCTCATCCGCTCCCTCGAGGAGGTGGGGGCCGACACGGTATTCGGCATTCCCGGCGGCGCCATCCTTCCGGCGTACGACCCGATGATGGACTCCACCCGGGTCCGTCATGTGCTGGTCCGTCACGAGCAGGGTGCCGGGCACGCGGCCACCGGTTACGCCCAGGCCACCGGCAAGGTCGGTGTCTGCATGGCCACCTCCGGCCCCGGCGCCACCAACCTGGTCACCCCGATCGGCGACGCGTACATGGACTCCGTCCCGATGGTCGCGATCACCGGCCAGGTCGTCTCCAAGGCGATCGGCACGGATGCCTTCCAGGAAGCGGACATCTGCGGCATCACCATGCCGATCACCAAGCACAACTTCCTGGTCACCAAGGCCGAGGACATCCCGCACACGATCGCGGAGGCCTTCCACATCGCCTCCACCGGCCGTCCGGGCCCGGTCCTGGTCGACATCTCCAAGGACGCCCTCCAGGCGAAGACCACCTTCAGCTGGCCGCCCACCCTGGACCTGCCCGGCTACCGCCCGGTCACCAAGCCGCACGCCAAGCAGATCCGCGAGGCCGCCAAGCTGATCACCCAGGCCGCGCGCCCGGTGCTGTACGTCGGCGGCGGCGTCATCAAGGCCGGGGCCACCGCCGAGCTGAAGGTCCTCGCCGAGCTCACCGGAGCGCCCGTCACCACCACGCTGATGGCGCTCGGCGCATTCCCCGACAGCCACCCGCTGCACGTCGGAATGCCGGGCATGCACGGTGCGGTCACCGCCGTCACCGCGCTCCAGAAGGCCGACCTGATCGTCGCCGTCGGAGCCCGCTTCGACGACCGCGTCACCGGCAGGCTGGACAGCTTCGCCCCGTACGCCAAGGTCGTCCACGCCGACATCGACCCCGCCGAGATCGGCAAGAACCGCGCCGCCGACGTCCCGATCGTCGGTGACGCCCGCGAGGTCCTGGCCGACCTGGTCCAGGCCGTCCAGGCGGAGCACACCGAGGGCCGCGTCGGCGACTACACCGCCTGGTGGAAGGACCTGAACCGCTGGCGCGAGACCTACCCGCTCGGCTACGACCTGCCCGAGGACGGCAGCCTCTCGCCGCAGCAGGTCATCCAGCGGATCGGCCAGCTCGCCCCCGAGGGCACCATCTTCGCGGCGGGCGTCGGCCAGCACCAGATGTGGGCCTCGCACTTCATCCAGTACGAGCAGCCCGCCACCTGGCTGAACTCGGGCGGTGCCGGGACGATGGGGTACGCGGTCCCCGCCGCGATGGGCGCCAAGGCCGGCATGCCCGGCCGTACGGTCTGGGCGATCGACGGCGACGGCTGCTTCCAGATGACCAACCAGGAACTCACCACCTGCGCGCTCAACAACATCCCGATCAAGGTCGCGGTCATCAACAACGGCGCCCTCGGGATGGTCCGCCAGTGGCAGACCCTGTTCTACAACCAGCGCTACTCCAACACCGTGCTGCACTCCGGGGCGGACACCGAGGGCGTCCCGGCGAAGGGCACCCGCGTGCCGGACTTCGTCAAGCTGTCCGAGGCCATGGGCTGCCACGCCATCCGCTGCGAGGACCCGGCCGACCTGGACAAGGTCATCGAAGAGGCCAACTCCATCAACGACCGCCCCGTCGTGATCGACTTCATCGTCCACGAGGACGCCATGGTGTGGCCGATGGTCGCCGCGGGCACCTCCAACGACGAGGTCATGGCCGCCCGCGGGGTGCGCCCCGACTTCGGCGACAACGAAGACGACTGAGAGACGAAGAGAGACCGACGCCATGTCCACCAAGCACACGCTCTCCGTCCTGGTCGAGAACAAGCCCGGTGTCCTCGCCCGGATCACCGCCCTGTTCTCGCGCCGCGGCTTCAACATCGACTCGCTCGCGGTCGGCACCACCGAACACCCCGACATCTCCCGCATCACCATCGTGGTGAGTGTCGAGGACCTGCCCCTGGAGCAGGTGACCAAGCAGCTCAACAAGCTGGTGAACGTCCTGAAGATCGTCGAACTCGAGCACTCCGCTGCGATCCAGCGCGAACTCGTTCTGGTGAAGGTCCGCGCCGACAACGAGACCCGCTCCCAGATCGTCGAGATCGTCAAGCTGTTCCGCGCCAAGACCGTGGACGTCTCCCCGGAGGCCGTCACGATCGAGGCGACCGGCGGCTCCGACAAGCTGGAGGCCATGCTCAAGATGCTGGAGCAGTACGGCATCAAGGAGCTGGTCCAGTCCGGCACCATCGCCATAGGACGTGGCGCGCGCTCGATCACCGACCGCTCGCTGCGCGCCCTCGACCGCACGGCGTAGGGCCGCAACCGGCCCCGCCGCCTCGCCGCTCGTATGGCGAGACCCGAGAACGTATCTGACGCACCCCGCCGTACGGTGGGACGCAACACCTGCACACCAAGGAGAAACCCAGTGGCCGAGCTGTTCTACGACGACGACGCCGATCTGTCCATCATCCAGGGCCGCAAGGTCGCGGTCATCGGTTACGGGAGCCAGGGGCACGCGCACGCGTTGTCGCTGCGTGACTCGGGTGTCGACGTCCGGGTCGGTCTGCACGAGGGCTCGAAGTCGAAGGTGAAGGCCGAGGAGCAGGGGCTTCGGGTGGTCTCGCCGTCCGAGGCCGCCGCCGAGGCCGATGTGATCATGATCCTGGTGCCGGACCCGATCCAGGCGAAGGTCTACGAGGAGTCCGTCCGGGACAACCTGAAGGCCGGGGACGCGCTGTTCTTCGGGCACGGTCTGAACATCCGGTTCGGCTTCATCACGCCGCCGGCCGATGTCGACGTGTGCATGGTCGCGCCGAAGGGTCCGGGCCACCTGGTGCGCCGGCAGTACGAGGAGGGGCGCGGGGTTCCGTGCATCGTGGCGGTCGAGCAGGACCCCTCGGGCAACGGGCTGGCGCTGGCGCTCTCGTACGCGAAGGCGATCGGCGGGACGCGGGCCGGGGTTATCAAGACGACGTTCACCGAGGAGACCGAGACCGACCTGTTCGGTGAGCAGGCCGTTCTCTGCGGTGGTACGGCGGCGCTGGTGAAGGCCGGGTTCGAGACGCTGACCGAGGCGGGCTACCAGCCGGAGATCGCGTACTTCGAGTGCCTGCACGAGCTGAAGCTCATCGTGGACCTGATGTACGAGGGCGGTCTGGAGAAGATGCGCTGGTCGATCTCGGAGACCGCCGAGTGGGGCGACTACGTCACCGGCCCGCGGATCATCACCGAGGCGACCAAGGCCGAGATGAAGAAGGTCCTCGCGGAGATCCAGGACGGCACCTTCGCGAAGAACTGGATGGCCGAGTACCACAACGGCCTGCCCAAGTACAACGAGTACAAGAAGGCCGACAGCGACCACCTCCTGGAGACCACCGGCCGCGAGCTGCGCAAGCTCATGAGCTGGGTCAACGACGAGGACGCGTAACACCGACGCCCCGGGGGGCGGGTCCACCGGCCCGCCCCCGGGGCGTTTTCCCCTTCTCCACCGCTGGAAGTCGCGGCGTCGTACGTGTGTACAAGTCGTCCACCCCCGTGCGGGTGATCCTTCCAACGGGGCGCAATATGCGTCCTGGTGCATGACTACACTGCTCCACACATACACGCGTCAGGCCCACAGTGTCGTGCGTCTTCCACGCGGCAAGCCCCTCCACGCCTGCGGCCGTCGGGACGGCCGTCCGCACTGGACCTGTGAGGACCCACGTGAGCTCGAAACCTGTCGTACTCATCGCTGAAGAGCTGTCGCCCGCCACGGTGGACGCGCTGGGACCGGATTTCGACATCCGGCACTGCAACGGCGCGGACCGCGCCGAACTCCTCCCCGCGATCGCCGATGTCGACGCCATCCTGGTGCGCTCGGCGACCAAGGTCGACGCCGAGGCCATCGCCGCCGCGAAGAAGCTGAAGGTCGTCGCCCGCGCCGGCGTCGGCCTCGACAACGTCGACGTCTCCGCCGCCACCAAGGCCGGCGTGATGGTCGTCAACGCCCCGACCTCCAACATCGTCACCGCGGCCGAGCTCGCCTGCGGTCTGCTGGTCGCCACCGCGCGCAACATCCCGCAGGCCAACACCGCGCTCAAGAACGGCGAGTGGAAGCGGTCCAAGTACACCGGCGTCGAGCTGAGCGAGAAGACCCTCGGCGTCGTCGGCCTCGGCCGCATCGGCGTGCTGGTCGCCCAGCGCATGTCCGCCTTCGGTATGAAGATCGTCGCGTACGACCCCTATGTGCAGCCCGCCCGTGCCGCGCAGATGGGCGTCAAGCTCCTCACGCTCGACGAGCTGCTCCAGGTCGCCGACTTCATCACCGTGCACCTGCCCAAGACGCCCGAGACGATCGGCCTGATCGGTGACGAGGCGCTGCACAAGGTGAAGCCCTCGGTCCGCATCGTCAACGCCGCGCGCGGCGGCATCGTCGACGAGGCGGCCCTCGCCTCCGCCCTCAAGGAGGGCCGGGTCGCCGGTGCCGGTCTCGACGTGTACGCGAAGGAGCCCTGCACGGACTCCCCGCTCTTCGAGTTCGACCAGGTCGTCTGCACCCCGCACCTCGGCGCCTCCACCGACGAGGCCCAGGAGAAGGCGGGCATCGCGGTCGCCAAGTCCGTGCGCCTGGCTCTCGCCGGTGAGCTGGTCCCGGACGCGGTCAACGTCCAGGGCGGCGTGATCGCCGAGGACGTACGGCCGGGGCTGCCGCTCGCCGAGAAGCTCGGCCGCATCTTCACCGCCCTCGCGGGCGAGGTCGCCGTCCGCCTCGACGTCGAGGTCTACGGCGAGATCACCCAGCACGACGTCAAGGTGCTCGAGCTCTCCGCGCTCAAGGGCGTCTTCGAGGACGTGGTCGACGAGACCGTGTCCTACGTGAACGCCCCGCTCTTCGCGCAGGAGCGCGGTGTCGAGGTCCGCCTCACCACCAGCTCCGAGTCGCCGGAGCACCGCAATGTGGTCACGGTCCGCGGCACGCTCTCGGGCGGCGAGGAGATCTCGGTCTCCGGCACGCTGGCCGGGCCCAAGCACCTCCAGAAGATCGTCGCCGTCGGCGAGTACGACGTGGACCTGGCGCTCGCCGACCACATGGTCGTGCTGCGTTACGAGGACCGCCCGGGCGTCGTCGGCACCGTCGGCCGCATCCTCGGCGAGGCCGGTCTGAACATCGCGGGCATGCAGGTCTCCCGGACCGGCGCGGGCGGCGAGGCCCTGGTCGTCCTCACCGTCGACGACGACGTCCCGGCCTCGGTGCTCGCCGAGATCGCCACGGAGATCGGCGCCGCCTCGGCCCGCACGGTGAACCTCACCTACTGACGGCCGTACCTCCGCCGCTGTCGCGTACCCGGCATCTAGACGTACGTCTTACACGTATGTCTGTGTGCCGGGTACGCTGCTGTCATGGGACACCGTGAGGATCTGCTCGAAGGCGCCAAGCGCTGCCTGCTGGAGAAGGGGTACGCCCGGACGACGGCGCGGGACATCGTGGCCGCCTCCGGCACGAACCTCGCCTCCATCGGCTACCACTACGGCTCCAAGGAGGCGCTGCTCAACCTCGCCTTCCTGAGGGTGACGGAGGAGTGGGGCGATCTGCTCACCGAGCCGGAGAAGGGGGACGCGGCCGATGCCGGGCCCCTGGCGCCGCTCGACCAGTTCCGCGACACCTGGCAGCGGGTGATCGCCAGCTACCCCGGTACCCGGTCCGTCTGGCAGCTCCAGATGGAGGTCGTCTCCCGGCTGGAGAAGGACCCCGCGCTGCGCGACGCCCTGCTGGGCCCGCAGCGCGAGGGGCGCGACGGGCTCGCCGAGAACATGCTCGGCATCGACCCGGAGAAGGACCCCGAGCGGTCGCGGGTGGCCGGGCTGTTCTGCCAGGCGCTCCTCATCGGCGTGATGGTCCAGTGGATGATGGACGAGGAGTCCGCCCCGTCCGCCCAGGACCTGACGGACGGTCTGAAGGCCGTGCTGGGCGGCCGGTCGGACCAGGAACGCACCGCTCCCGATCCGGGGCAGGGGGCGTCGTAGTCACCGTCGGGAGTACCGGTGGTGGGCCTTGCCGGTGATGGGCCGGCCGCGGTCCGGGCCCGCGTCCACGAGCCCACCGGGCCGGCCGGCTTCCAGTGCGTCGGGCACGTGGGCGCGGGGTGGCCGCGGGCGGCCGCCCGCCGGGTCAGGCCCGGCCCAGCCGGGCGCTCTTGAGGGCCATGTGCAGCAGCAGCCGGTCCTCGCCGTCGTTGAGATCGAGGCCGGTGAGCTGCTGGATGCGGGAGAGGCGGTAGTAGAGCGTCTGGCGGTGGACGCCGAGCACGGCGGCCGTCCGGGACGCCTGCCCCGCGCAGTCGAGGAACGCCTCGGCGGTGTGGGCCAGATCCTTGTGCGCCGGGGCGAGCAGGGCGCGTACCGCGGGGTCCGCGACGGTGTGGGCGGGAAGCGTGGTCAGCAGCCGGTACGGTCCGATCGCCGACCATTCGACGACCTCGCCGAACCGGTCCTCGGCCGCGGCGGCGCGGGCGGCGGCCGCCGCCTCCCGCCAGGCCGCGGCCAACTCCGCCAGGCCCCGGCGGGGCACCGCGACCCCGGCGGTGGCGGGCCCGCCCGCGACCACGCGCAGCCGGTCGGCGGCGGCGTACGCCGGATCGAGCACCCCGGAGGAGCGCAGCCGGACCAGCGCGGCCAGTGAGTGCGGCGCCCCGGCCCCGGCGACCGGGGCGAGCGCCGCCGCCGACGGCACCGTGCGTACCGACGGCGGGTCGAGCGGCCACGGGGTCACGCACACCACCGTGTGCAGCCCCTGCGCGTCCGGGCCGAGCGCCTCGGTGAGCGCGGCCACCGCCATGTCGCGCTGCCAGCCCCGCCCGGCGGCCAGCACCGCGCCGAACTCCCGGGACGGATCGCTGCCCGCCCGCGCCTCCTCGGCCAGCAGCGCACCGATCCGGGCCGCCACCTCCATCGCCGCGGCCAGCTGCTCGTCGGTCGGCCCGGGGTGCGCGTCCAGCAGCCACACGTAACCGAGCACCGCCCCGCGATGGCGCACCGGGAGGCAGATCCGGTCCCGGAAGACCCCGGCCTCCGGGGCGGCGGGGATGCGGACGGGGCCGGTGGCGCGGGTGATGCCGAAGCCCTCGAACCAGGTCCGGACGGCCGGGGTGGAGCGGCGGGTCAGGATCGAGCGGGTGCGGACCGGGTCCATCGCGCTGTCGTCGTCGCTGTCGTGGGCACCGAAGGCGACCAGGCCGAAATCCCGGTTCTCCAGCGTCGCGGGGGCGCCGAGCAGCCCGGAGATCTCGTCGACCAGCTCCTGGTAATCACCCTTCACCCGATCATTCTCGCACTCCTTCAGACATATGTCTGAGAACGGGGGAGCGGATGCGTGACAGCTGTCGATGGCACAGGATCGGAGCGATCCTTAGATTTCACGGTGGTTCTCCGTGCTGTACCGGTCTGTTACCCCTCGACCGATATGGCCTCCGTTCGTACTTTCCGTGGAGGTGCCCCGTGCTGGCTCCCGTGATTCTCGCCGCGTCCCGCAGCGACAAGATGCGCCGTTTCATCTCGGCCGCACCCGGCACCAAGCAGGTCGTCGACCGGTTCATCGCCGGTGAGACCGTCGACCAGGTCGTGCCCGTCATCGAGGACGCCGCCGCCAAGGGCCTCGAAGTCACCCTCGACGTGGTCGGCGAGGACATCACCACCCCCGAGCAGGCCGCCGACGCCCGCGACGCCTACCTCGAACTGATCGAGCGCCTCAAGGACCTGGGCCTGGGCACCAAGGCAGAGATGTCCGTGAAGCTCTCCATGTTCGGCCAGTCGCTGGACGGGGGCCACGAGCTGGCGCTCGCCAACGTCCGCCCGGTCGTCGAGGCCGCCGCCGCGATCGGCACCACGGTCACCCTGGACGCCGAGGACCACACCACCCTCGACTCGATGTTCGCCATCCACGAGGAGCTGCGGAAGGACTTCCCGCAGACCGGCTGTGTGATCCAGGCGTACCTGTTCCGCACCGAGGACGACGCCCGCCGCCTGGCCGCCGCGGGCAGCCGCGTCCGCATCGTGAAGGGCGCCTACAAGGAGCCCGCCTCCGTCGCGTACCAGGACAAGGCCGAGATCGACAAGGCGTACGTCCGGATCCTGCGCATCCTCATGGAGGGCGAGGGCTACCCGATGATCGGCTCGCACGACCCCCGCCTGATCGCCATCGCCCAGGAGCTGGGCCGCCGCGCCGGGCGCAAGCTGGACGAGTACGAGTTCCAGATGCTCTACGGCATCCGCAGCGAGGAGCACCTGCGGCTCGCCGCCGAGGGCCACCGGATGCGGGTCTACACGGCGTACGGCACCGACTGGTACGGCTACTTCATGCGCCGTCTCGCGGAGAAGCCGGCGAACCTGCTGTTCTTCGGCCGCTCCATCCTGACCAAGGGCTGAGCCCTCCCCCTCCCCCTCCACCTCTCTACCCAAGGAGCAACGGAAACCATGGACGCTGTGACCCAGGTCCCCGCGCCGGTCAACGAGCCGGTCCACTCCTACGCCCCGGGCTCCCCGGAGCGTGCCCGCCTGGAGGAGAAGCTCAAGGAGCTGAGCCAGAACCCCATCGAGCTGCCGATGACCATCGGCGGCGAGAAGCGGATGGGCGGCGGTGACCGCTTCGACGTCGTGCAGCCGCACAACCACAAGGCCGTCATCGGTACGTACGCCAACGCCACGGAGCAGGACGCCAAGGACGCGGTCGACGCCGCGCTCGCCGCCGCCCCGGCCTGGCGCGCGATGTCCTTCGACGACCGCGCCGCGATCATCCTGCGCGCCGCCGAGCTGCTGTCCGGCCCGTGGCGCGAGACGATGGCCGCCTCCACCATGCTCGGCCAGTCCAAGACCGCCCAGCAGGCCGAGATCGACACCCCCTGCGAGCTCGTCGACTTCTGGCGCTTCAACGTGCACTACGCGCGCCAGATCCTGGCGGAGCAGCCGCCCGCCAACTCGGCCGGCGTGTGGAACCGCATGGACCACCGCCCGCTGGAGGGCTTCGTCTACGCGATCACGCCGTTCAACTTCACGGCCATCGCGGGCAACCTGCCCACCGCCCCCGCCCTCATGGGCAACGTCGTGGTGTGGAAGCCGTCCCCGACCCAGACCCACTCCGCGGTGCTGCTGATGCAGCTGCTGGAGGAGGCCGGTCTGCCCAAGGGCGTCATCAACCTGGTGACCGGTGACGGCCTGGCCGTCTCCGAGATCGCGCTGAACCACCCTGACCTGGCCGGCATCCACTTCACCGGCTCGACCCCCACCTTCCAGCACCTGTGGAAGACGGTCGGCACCAACATCGCCAACTACCGCACCTACCCGCGGCTCGTCGGCGAGACCGGTGGCAAGGACTTCGTCGTCGCCCACCCGTCGGCCGACCACGCCGTCCTGAAGACCGCGCTGACCCGCGGCTCCTTCGAGTTCCAGGGCCAGAAGTGCTCGGCCTCCTCGCGGGCGTACGTCCCGGCCTCCATCTGGAACTCCGGTTTCAAGGAGACCTTCGCCGCCGAGGTCGACTCCATCACCATGGGTGACGTCACCGACCTGTCGAACTTCATCGGCGCCGTCATCGACGACCGCTCGTTCGCCAAGAACAAGGCCGCGATCGACCGTGCCAAGGCCGACCCGAGCTGCACGATCGTCGCGGGCGGCACGTACGACGACTCGGTGGGCTACTTCGTCCGTCCGACCGTCATCGAGTGCACCGACCCGGCCAACGAGGTCTTCACGACCGAGTACTTCGGCCCGATCCTCGCCGTGTACGTCTACGAGGACGCGAAGTACGACGAGATGCTGGAGCAGATGGAGTCGGTCTCCGACTACGCGCTGACCGGTTCCGTCATCTCGAACGACCGCGCCGCCGCCGCGCACACGATGGAGAAGCTGCGGTACGCCGCGGGCAACTTCTACATCAACGACAAGTCGACCGGTGCCGTCGTCGGCCAGCAGCCCTTCGGTGGCGGCCGGGCCTCGGGCACCAACGACAAGGCGGGCGCTCCGCAGAACCTCCAGCGCTGGACCCTGACCCGGGCCATCAAGGAGACGCTGGTTCCGCCGACCGACTACACCTACCCCCACCAGGGCTGACACCCCGCGGGGCGCCCCACCCCGGCGCCCCGCCCATGAACTCCGCCTCCCGCCCGGTTCCCCTGCCGGCCGGGAGGCGGTTTCCATTTCCGGGGCCCGTACGGCCCGGTCCTCAGATCTCCACGAGCACCTGGTCGAGCGACTTGCGTATCAGGCCGGGCACCTCGCAGTCGTCGGCCGGGTAGCCGACCGGGATCACCGCGAACGCCTTCTCGTTCTCCGGGCGGCCGAGCACCTCGCGCAGGAACCGCATCGGGCTCGGGGTGTGGATCAGCGCCGCCAGGCCCGACTGGTGCAGGGCGCTCAGCAGCATGCCGACCGCGATCCCCACCGACTCGTCGACGTAGTAGTGCTTGTGCCGGGTGCCGTCCTCGCCGACCCAGTACCGCTGCTGGAACACCACCAGCAGCGCCGGGGCGTCCGTCATATGGGCCTTGACCGCGTCCGTGCCCAGCGGACGCAGCGCCGCCAGCCATTCCTCGCCGAGCCGGCCTTCGTAGCTGATCCGCTCCTCGTGCTCCGCCGCCTCCCGGATCCGCCGCCGCACCTCCGGGTCCTTGACCAGGACGAAGGTCCACGGCTGCTGGTGGGCGCCGGACGGCGCGGTCGCGGCGCAGGCGATCGCGTCCCGTACCACCTGCTCGGGCACGGGGTCGGGGGAGAAGCGGCGTACGGTCCTGCGCTCGTCCATCCGCCGCCGCAGCCGGGCGGCGGTGGCGAGCGACTCGTCGGCCGCCATCCGCCCGGGGCGGTAGGGGACCGGCTGGTAGGCGGCGCCGTGGATGGGCGTCCACCGGGTGGATGCGGCTGTGGTGGCCGTGCTGGCCGGGGTGTCGGTCATGGCGGCAGTGTGGCCGATCATGACTGGTCCGGACCAGGGTGCGGCCGACCGGCGACTGGGCGCCCGTCGGTGGTGGCGGTGCCGGGAACGTGACGCCGTGAGCATATTGCCGGGTCGCTGCCGGACAATTGCCGCCCGTCCGGCGGGCCTCCCCGGCACCCCGTCCGAGCTGGGGCGATGCCCCGAGCCCTGGGCGTTCGGCCGGTCGGTTCCGGGGGCCGGGCCCAAACCTCCGTCTCAGATAGTAGGAAGTCCGAGTAACTGTGGAGACAGACCGGCTCCGCTGCCCTAGCTTTGTAGGAGCCGAACGTCACGCTCGATCCAGCGACTGGCGGTCGTGAGTGCGCGCCCTAGTGCAGGCAACCCCTGCGGTGCGCGCTCCCCGCCCCTCCGGCGCCTCGAAATCCTGATCTCGAAATCACTTTCACGATCTTCGATCTTCGATCTCGAAATCCCCGTGATCTCAAGGAGTCGATCCATCATGGTCCAGACGACCGTCCGCCGTGTCCGCCGTTCCCACCGCCCGACCGAGTCGGAGCGCCGGAACGCCGCCGCCGCCCTCCAGCGCGCCCTCGACCGCAGGGACAACGGCGGCTCCACCGGTCACTGAGACCGGCCCAGTCGGTACCGGTTCAGTCGGTACCGGTCCGGCCGGTGCCGGTCCGGTCAGTACCCGCCCGTCAGCTCCGGGCGATCTCGAAGTGGTCGACGCGCTCGCCCGACTCGGCGAGCGCCGCCACCTTCATCCGGGGGTGCCGGCCGGGCTCGACCGTCACCGCCAGGAACGAGAACCCGGTGTAGCGCACCCGGGACCACTCCACGGTCTCGGCGGCCCGCTGTCCGTCCCTGGTCACGTGGTACGTGTCCACGCTCTCCCGGTCGGCCACGTGCCCCTCGTAGCTGTCCGGGACCGGGAAGTCGTACAGCGCCTTGCCCGCGCCGCCCGCGGTGACGTACACGATGCCGTCCCGGGCCGGGTCGGTGCGGTCGCCGATGGGGACCTTGCGCCGGACGGCGTTGTCCAGGATCGCGTCGGTGCGCTCGTAGACGTGGTTGTGGCCGTTGACGACCAGGTCCACCCGGTGCTTCTCGAAGAGCGGCACCCAGGCGTCGCGCACCCCGCCGTCGGAGGCGTGCGCGTTGGTCGTCGAGAAGGCGCAGTGGTGGAAGAAGACCACGATGAAGTCGATGTCGTGGCGGGCCCGCAGTTCGCCCAGGCGCCGGTCCAGCCAGCGGGTCTGGCGGCCGTCGCTGATCCCGAAGTTGGCCGGGATCTCGTACGAGACGTCATTGGCGTCCAGCGCGACGACGGCCACGTTGCCGTGCGTGAAGGAGTAGGCGCCGGGCAGGTGCACCGGGTCCGGGCCGTTGCCGGGCAGCGTCCAGCGGGCGTTCTGGCCGCCGTAGCCGTCCGGCGAGTACCACGCCTCCATGTCGTGGTTGCCGGTGGTGACCATCCACGGCACCGTCTTCGCCACCGTCTCGGTCTGTGCCAGGAACTGGTCCCAGGTGCGGGCGTCGTAGCTGTCGGTGGGCCGTCCCGAGCCGGACGGGTCCGCGTAGCAGATGTCGCCCGCGTGCAGGTGGAAGGCCGGGTTCTGGCCGAGGATCAGCTGGTCGTTGCCGAGCGCGTGGTAGCTGACGCCCTGGTCGCCGAAGGCGGTGAAGGTGAAGGGCTCCGCGCGGGCGGGCGCGGTGGTGAAGGTGCCGAGGGTGCCCAGGTTGCGGGCGTCGGCCGGGTCGAAGCCGTCGTGGCCGACCCCGTAGTAGTACGTGGTGCCCGGCCGCAGCCGCTCCAGGCTCGCGTGCAGATAGAACTGCTCGGCCGCGGCGATCTTCCCGCCGTTCAGCTCCGGGGTGGTCAGGTGGCGCACCTCGGCGTCGATCCGGCGGCTCAGCGCCCACGGCTGGAGCCCGATCCGCAGGTACGGCCGCCGCACGGCGAACGGGACCTGCCAGGAGACCGTCATCCGTGTCCTCGGGTCCGCCCCGTAGGCCAGATGCCGTCCGAACGGTGCCACCAGCGCACCGTCGACCCGGGTGGAGGTGCGGGGCGCGGTGAGCACGGTGGGGGCGGCCTGGGCGGGCTGGGCCGCGAGCCCGGCGCCGGCGACCGCCGCGGTCGCCACGCCCGCGCGGAGCGCGCCGCGCCGGGTCAGCCGGGTGCGCAGATACTCGTGCTGCTCGGCCATGCTCATACGGGCGGCGAGCTTCTCGGGGATTCCGAAACGGGGGATGTCCATGAACCAGAACATCCACCCGTCGGCCGACGCCCTACCGGCGAATAGGTGAACGGTACACGTATAGCTGCCCATGTGTCCGCATGGTGGACGTCGCATGTCATGGGATGGGACGGGCAGTAGGGTGCGGACATGTCTCGCAGCATCAATCTCGCAGTGATCCCCGGTGACGGTATCGGCCAGGAGGTCGTGGCCCAGGGTCTGAAGGTCCTCCGCGCCGTTCTCCCGCAGGACGTGAAGCTGGAGACCAAGGAGTACGACCTTGGCGCCCGGCGCTGGCACCGCACCGGCGAAACCCTCCCGGACGCGGACCTCGAAGCCCTCAAGGGCCACGACGCCATCCTGCTCGGCGCGATCGGCGACCCCTCCGTGCCGTCCGGCGTCCTGGAGCGCGGGCTCCTGCTGAAGCTGCGGTTCGCCTTCGACCACTTCATCAACCTGCGCCCGTCCAAGCTGTTCCCGAACACCGCGACCCCGCTGGCCGGCCGCCCGGACATCGACTTCGTCGTCGTCCGTGAGGGCACCGAGGGCCCGTACACCGGCAACGGCGGCTCGCTGCGCACCGGCACCCCCGCCGAGGTCGCCACCGAGGTCAGCGTGAACACGGCCTACGGCGTCGAGCGGGTCGTCCGCGACGCCTTCGAGCGGGCGAACGCCCGTCCGCGCAAGAAGCTCACGCTGGTGCACAAGAACAACGTGCTGGTGTACGCGGGCCACCTCTGGAAGAACACCTTCGACCGCGTCGCGGCCGAATACCCCGAGGTCACCACCGACTACCTGCACGTCGACGCCGCGACGATCTTCTTCGTCACCCAGCCGGAGCGCTTCGACGTCATCGTCACCGACAACCTCTTCGGCGACATCCTCACCGACCTCGCCGCCGCCGTGACCGGCGGAATCGGCCTGGCCGCCTCCGGCAACATCAACCCGACGGGTGCCTTCCCGTCGATGTTCGAGCCCGTCCACGGCTCCGCGCCCGACATCGCGGGCCAGGGCAAGGCCGACCCGACGGCCACGATCCTCTCCGTCGCCCTCCTGCTGCGCCACCTCGGCCACGAGTCCGAGGCCGCGCGCATCGAGGACGCCGTCTCCGCCGACCTCGCGGAGCGCGACGGTTCGACCCGTACGACCGAACAGATCGGCGACGCGCTCGCGGTACGCGTAGCGGGCTGACCCGACGACTCCGCTTCGAAGCCGCCGGGTAGCAGCCGCACCCGGCGGCTTCACCTGTGCGGCCCCGGGTGCCACCATCGACCACTGGACCGTATTCACCACGTTTCACCCACGGCCACCCGGGAGCGATAATCGAACGGGGCCGCGGGTCGAACGGAAGCTCGGACGTCCTAGTACCTGCCTGGCGGGAGCGGCGTGCACGCGGTCCACCCCATACAACCGGTGAAGGACACGCACTCATGACGACGCCCACGATCGAGCTCAAGCCCTCCTCGAACCCCCTGTCCGACGCGGAGCGCGAGGCCAGCATGGTCAATCCCGGCTTCGGCCGCCGCTTCACCGACCACATGGTGACGATCCGCTGGACGGAGGGGCGCGGCTGGCACGACGGCCGGCTCGTCCCCTACGGCCCGCTCTCGCTCGACCCGGCCACCACCGTGTTCCACTACGCCCAGGAGATCTTCGAGGGGCTCAAGGCCTACCGCCGCCCCGACGGCAGCGTCGCCACCTTCCGGCCCGAGGCCAACGCCAGGCGCTTCCAGGCCTCCGCCCGCCGTCTGGCCATGCCGGAGCTGCCCGTCGAGACCTTCATCGAGGCCTGTGACGTGCTGGTCCAGCAGGACAAGGCGTGGGTGCCCGCGCACGGTGGCGAGGAGTCGCTCTACCTGCGCCCGTTCATGATCGCGACCGAGGTCGGCCTCGGCGTGAAGCCCGCCAACGAGTACCTGTTCGCGGTGATCGCCTCGCCCGCGGGCGCCTACTTCCCCGGCGGCGTGAAGCCGGTCTCCATCTGGCTCTCCGAGGACCGGGTGCGCGCCGTCCCCGGCGGCATGGGCGACGCCAAGACCGGCGGCAACTACGCCGCGTCCCTGCTCGCCCAGGCCGAGGCCGCCGAGAAGGGCTGCGACCAGGTCGCCTACCTCGACGCGATCGAGCACAAGTGGGTCGAGGAGCTCGGCGGGATGAACCTGTACTTCGTGTACGGGAACAAGATCGTCACCCCGGCGCTGACCGGCTCGCTGCTCGCCGGCGTCACCCGCGACTCGCTGCTCCAGGTCGCCCGTGACCTCGGCTACGAGTCCGAGGAGGGGCGCGTCTCCATCGACCAGTGGCGCGAGGACAGTGCGAACGGCAGCCTCACCGAGGTCTTCGCCTGCGGCACCGCCGCCGTCATCACCCCCGTCGGCACCGTGAAGTGCGCGAGCGGCGAGTGGGTCCAGAGCGGCGGTACGCCCGGCGAGGTCACGATGAAGCTGCGTGAGCGGCTGCTCGACATCCAGCGCGGTGTCGTCGAGGACGCCCACGGCTGGATGCACCCCCTGGGCTGAGCCCTCCCCTGTGCCGGGGCCCGAACCGGGCCACGCAGTACGCACGAAAGCCGCGCCAGGCGCTTCGCCGGCGCGGCTTTCGCGTGCCCGGAGCGGTGCGCGGTGCGGTGCGCGGTGCGGTGCGCGGTGCGGTGCGCGGTGCGGTGCGCGGTGCGGTGCGCGGAGCGGTGCGCGGAGCGGTCCCGCGCTGTGGAGTGGGACCTCTCACATGTCTTAGAGCGTCGCTCTAACCTTGAGTTAGAGTGACGCTCTAAACCGAGAGGTGGGAGACATGCGACTGACTCCGACGGAACGTGACCGGCTGCTGCTGTTCAGCGCAGCCGAGCTGGCTCGCGCCCGCCGCGCCCGGGGCCTGAGGCTCAACGTCCCCGAGGCCACCGCCCTGATCGCGGACACCGTCTGCGAGGCCGCCCGCGACGGGCTCCGGCTGGCCGAGGCCATCGAGGCGGCCCGCTGCGTGCTCGGTCCGCAGGACGTGCTGCCGGGCGTCGCCGACGTCGTCACCGAGGTCCATGTGGAGGCCGTCTTCGACGACGGCTCGCGGCTCGCCGTGGTCTCCCGGCCGCTGGGCGACGGGCTGGGCGACGACGGCCCCGGGGCCGTGCTCCCCGGGCCCGCCACGCCCGAGCCGGAGCCCGCGGTGCGGCTGACCGTCCGCAACACCGCGACCGTGCCGGTCTCGGTGACCTCGCACTTCCACTTCTTCGAGGCCAACCCCCGGCTCGACTTCGCCCGCGCGGAGGCCTACGGGATGCGGCTCCGCGTCCCCGCCGGGTCCTCCGTGCGGTTCGGGCCGGGCGAGAGCGTCGAGGTGGGGCTCGTGCCGATCGGCGGCGACCGGATCGCGATCGGCTTCGCCGGACTGGTGGACGGGCCGCTCGACGCGCCCGGCGCACGCGAGGAGGCCCTGCGGCGCGCAGCCGCCTGTGGATACCTGGGAGCTGAACGATGAGCATCGACCCGTACGAGTACGCCTCCGTGCACGGCCCGCGCGCCGGTGACCGGGTCAGGCTCGGCGACTCCGGGCTGACCGTCCGCGTCGAGTCCGACGCCCAGGCGTACGGCGAGGAGTTCCTGGCCGGCTTCGGCAAGACCGCCCGCGACGGGCTCCACCTCAAGGCCGCCGCGGTCCGCGACACCTGCGACGTCGTGATCAGCAACGTCCTGGTCATCGATGCCGTGCAGGGCATCCGCAAGGTGTCGATCGGCATCCGCGAGGGCCGGATCGCGTCGATCGGCCGGGCCGGCAACCCGGACACCCTCGACGGCGTGGACGTCGTCGTCGGCACCGGCACCACCATCGTTTCCGGCGAGGGCATGATCGCCACCGCGGGCGCCGTCGACACCCATGTCCACCTGCTCTCGCCGCGGATCATGGAGGCCTCCCTCGCCTCCGGCGTCACCACGATCATCGGCCAGGAGTTCGGCCCGGTCTGGGGCGTCGGCGTCAACTCGCCCTGGGCGTTGCGCCACGCCTTCAACGCCTTCGACGCCTGGCCGGTCAACATCGGCTTCCTGGGCCGGGGTTCGTCCTCCCACCAGGCCCCGCTGGTCGAGGCGCTCGCGGAGGGCGGGGCCTGCGGCTTCAAGGTCCACGAGGACATGGGCGCCCACACCCGCGCCCTGGACACCGCGCTGCGGGTCGCCGAGGAGCACGACGTCCAGGTCGCCCTGCACAGCGACGGACTGAACGAGTGCCTGTCGGTGGAGGACACCCTGCGCGTCCTGGAAGGCCGTACGATCCACGCCTTCCACATCGAGGGCTGCGGCGGCGGGCACGTCCCCAACGTCCTGAAGATGGCGGGCGTGGCGAACGTCATCGGCTCGTCCACCAACCCCACGCTGCCCTTCGGACGGGACGCGGTCGCCGAGCACTACGGGATGATCGTCTCCGTACACGACCTGAAGACCGACCTGCCGGGCGACGCCGCCATGGCCCGCGACCGCATCCGCGCCGGGACGATGGGCGCCGAGGACGTGCTGCACGACCTGGGCGCCATCGGCATCACCTCCTCCGACGCGCAGGGCATGGGCCGGGCCGGCGAGACGGTGCGCCGCACCTTCGCGATGGCCGGGAAGATGAAGGCCGAACTGGGCCCGATGGAGGGCGACGGCCCCGGTGACGACAACGCCCGGGTGCTGCGCTACATCGCCAAGCTGACCATCAACCCCGCGATCGCCCACGGTCTCTCGCACGAGATCGGCTCCATCGAGACCGGCAAGATGGCCGACATCGTGCTGTGGCGGCCCGAGTTCTTCGGCGCGAAGCCGCAGCTGGTCCTGAAGGCCGGATTCCCCGCGTACGGCGTCACCGGCGACCCCAACGCCGCCACCGACACCTGCGAACCCCTGGTCCTCGGGCCGCAGTTCGGGGCGTACGGGGCCACCGCCGCCGACCTCTCGGTGGCCTTCGTCTCGCAGGCCGCCGCCCAGCTCGGCGCCGACGAGATGCCCACCCGGCGCCGCCGCGTCGGCGTGCGCGGCACCCGCGGCATCGGCCCCGGCGACCTGATCCACAACTCCCGCACCGGGGAGGTCGCCGTGGACGCCCACAGCGGCCTGGTCACCCTGGACGGCGACCCGCTGCGCTCCGAGCCCGCCGACTCCGTCTCCCTCAACCGCCTCTACTTCCTCTGACACCTCCGCCGAACCGCAGACCCCAAGGACCCGCAGTGACCTTCCGCATGCCCCCCGAGTGGGCCCCGCACGAACGCACCTGGATGGCCTGGCCCGGCCCCAACCCCACCTTCGAGTCCGGGGCCGAACTGGCCGCGGCCCGCGACGCCTGGGCCACCGTCGCCCGCGCCGTGCGCCGCTTCGAGCCGGTCACCATGGTCGTCGGACCCGGCCAGGAGGACGGCGCCCGCGCGCTGCTGGGCCCGGACGTGGAAATCGCCGTACACCCCCTCGACGATGCCTGGATGCGGGACATCGGCCCCACCTTCGTCACCGACGGGACGAAGCTGGCCGCCGTGGACTGGACGTTCAACGGCTGGGGCGCCCAGGGCTGGGCCCGCTGGGAGCACGACCAGCACATCGCCCGCGCCGTCGCCGGGCTCGCCGACGTCCCCGTGCACAGCTCCCGGCTGGTCAACGAGGGCGGCGCGATCCACGTGGACGGCGAGGGCACCGTCCTGCTCACCGAGACCGTCCAGCTCGGCAAGGAGCGCAACCCCGACTGGACCCGCGAGCAGGTGGAGTCCGAGGTCCACGCCCGGCTCGGCACCGAGAAGGCGATCTGGCTGCCGCGCGGACTGGCCGGCGACTACGGCACGTACGGCACCCTCGGCCATGTCGACATCGTCGCCGCCTTCGCCCGCCCCGGCACCGTCGTCGCCCACGTCCAGCCGGACCCGGCCCACCCCGACCACGAGATCACCCGGGAGACCGTGCGCATCCTGCGCGGGGCCACCGACGCCCGGGGCCGCTCGCTGGACGTCGTGGAGGTCCCGGCGCCCACCGTGCTCGAGGCGGACGGCGAGTGGGTCGACTACTCCTACATCAACCACTACCTCTGCAACGGCGGCGTGGTGCTCTGCGCCTTCGACGACCCGCGCGACCAGGAGGCGGCCGCCATTTTCGGTGAACTCTTCCCGGACCGCACGGTCACCCTCGTCGACGCGCGTACGATCTTCGCCGGCGGTGGAGGCATCCACTGCATCACCCAGCAGCAGCCGAAGGTCTGAAACCGTGCCCCCCGCGCCCCGCCGCCGCAACACCGCCCCGCCCCGCGAACAACTGCTGGCCGCCGCCATGGCGACCATCGCCGAGCGCGGGCTGGACGGCCTCACCATGGCCGGGCTCGGCCGCGAGGTCCACATGAGCAGCGGTCACCTCCTCTACTACTTCCGGACCAAGGACGAGCTGCTGCTCCAGACCCTGGAATGGAGCGAGGAACAGCTCGGGGCGCGGCGGCGCGCCCTGCTGTCGGGGCCGGGGACCGCACGTGAGCAACTCGACGGGTACGTCGGCCTGTACCTCCCGGACGGCCCCGGCGACCCGCACTGGACGCTCTGGCTGGAGGTGTGGAACCGCTCGCGGAACGCGGACGACGACGCGCGCGCCCGCCAGGCCGCCGTCGAGGACGCCTGGCACCGCGACCTGGTGGAGCTGCTGGCGCGGGGCGCGGCGGCCGGGGAGTTCCGCCCGGTCGACGCCGGGGGATTCGCGGCCCGGCTGCGCGCCCTGCTCGACGGTTTCAGCGTGCATGTCGCGGTCGGCCTCCCCGGCACCGGGCGGGAGCGGGCCCTCGCCCGGGTGACGGAGTTCCTCGAGGAGTCGCTGCTCGCCCGATGAGCGCCCGCGGTGACCGCCCGCAGCGCCTGCCGGGCGACTGCCCGCGGTGAGGGCTCGCGGTGAGGGCTCGCGCCGCACGTTCGCGTCGCCGTGAACGAAACGTACGTAAGTACGCGTGATCGTTGCGCCGCGCGCCCTTGTTCCCCTCCCGGTGGTTCGGGCACGGTGACGGACCATGGGACGAGAGCAGTGGAAGAAAATCTGGGTCGGTTCGGCCGGCAACATGGTCGAGTGGTTCGACTGGTTCGTGTACGCGACCTTCGCGGTCTACTTCGCGGATTCGTTCTTCCCCGAGGGCAATGAGACCGCCAACCTCATGAACACCATGGGCATCTTCGCCGTGGGCTTCTTCATGCGGCCGGTCGGCGGCTGGCTGCTCGGCCGGATCGGCGACCGCCGGGGCCGCAAGGCGGCGCTCACCCTCACCGTCACCCTCATGTCGGCCTCCGCGATCCTCATCGCCGCCGCCCCGACGTACGACGTCGCGGGGTACGGCGGCGTCGCCGTACTGCTGGTCGCCCGGCTGCTCCAGGGCCTCTCGGTCGGCGGCGAGTACGCGGCCAGCGCCACCTACCTCACCGAGGCCTCCGCCCCGGACCGGCGCGGTTTCGCCTCCAGCTTCCAGTACGTCTCCATGACCGCCGGACAGCTCGTCGGCCTGGGCCTCCAGATCGTCCTGCAGCGCAACATGTCCGAGGCGGCCCTGCACAGCTGGGGCTGGCGCATCCCGTTCATCATCGGCGCGCTCGGCGCCGCGATCGTCTTCTATCTGCGCCGCAACATGCTGGAGACCGAGGTCTACGCGGAGTCCGGCGCGGCCGGGCAGCAGGACCGCGGCACCCTGAAGGCCCTGTGGCAGCACAGGCGCGAGGCGTTCCTGGTGATGGCGCTGACCATGGGCGGGACCGTGGCGTACTACACGTACACCACGTACCTCACCAAGTTCCTCTCCACGAGCGCGGGCATGGAGAAGTCCACCGCCTCGCTCGTCAGCTTCTGCGCCCTGTTCGTCTTCATGTGCATCCAGCCGCTCGCCGGGATGCTCTCCGACCGGATCGGACGGCGGCCGCTGCTCATCACCTTCGCGGTCGGCTCCACCTTCCTGACCGTGCCGATCATGACGATGCTCAAGCACGCGGGCACCTTCTGGCCCGCCCTCGGACTGGCGCTGCTCGCCCTGGTCGTCGTCACCGGCTACACCTCGATCAACGCCTGCGTGAAGGCCGAGCTCTTCCCGACCGGCATCCGCGCCCTGGGTGTCGCCCTTCCGTACGCCCTGGCCAACGCGCTCTTCGGCGGCACCGCCGAGTACGTGGCGCTCTGGTTCAAGAAGGCGGGCATCGAGTCCGGCTTCTACTGGTACGTGGCGGGCTGCGCGGCGGTCTCCCTGGTCGTCTACCTGACCATGCGGGAGACCCGCGACATCGACCTGGGCCGGATCGGCGCCGAGGAGACCGGGCGGGGTGCACCGGAACGGACCGTCACGCCCGCATCCTGAGACGGGGCGGGGCGCGGCCGCGGCCTTGTGCAAGACTGCGACCGTGCCCTTCTCCGCCATGATTATCGGCAGCAGGCGCGCCGGTCCGCAGTGACCGTCCCGCACCACCTCGTGCGGCACGGCCACCCTGCCCCAGACCCGCGCGCAGACCTCTCGCACCCGCGAGGGGTTTTTTCGTTTTCCGGCCCTCACCCCGGCCGGGCCGATCCGCGCGCGGGATGATGGGGGCAAGTGGAGCCAGAATGTCCGGATCCGCTCCATCCGACAGGAGTCAGACCAGCATGACCACCAAGGCCAACGCCACGGACGACAGCTTCCACGTCTTCGACACCACGCTGCGCGACGGGGCCCAGCGTGAAGGCATCAACCTGACGGTCGCGGACAAACTCACCATCGCCCGGCACCTGGACGACTTCGGCGTGGGCTTCATCGAGGGCGGCTGGCCCGGCGCCAACCCCCGCGACACCGAGTTCTTCGCCCGTGCCCGGCAGGAGATCGAGTTCAAGAACGCCCAGCTGGTCGCCTTCGGCGCGACCCGCCGGGCCGGGGCCAAGGCCGCCGAGGACCCGCAGGTCAAGGCGCTGCTGGCGTCCGGCGCCCCGGTGATCACCCTGGTCGCCAAATCGCACGACCGCCATGTCGAACTCGCGCTGCGCACCACCCTCGAAGAGAACCTGGAGATGATCGTCGACACCGTCTCCTACCTCCGCGAACAGGGCCGCCGGGTCTTCGTGGACTGCGAGCACTTCTTCGACGGCTACCGCGCCAACCCCGAGTACGCCAAGTCCGTCGTCCGCGCCGCCTCCGAGTCGGGCGCCGACGTCGTCATCCTCTGCGACACCAACGGCGGCATGCTCCCCGCCCAGGTCCAGGCCGTCGTCGCCACGGTGCTCGCCGACACCGGGGCCCGGCTCGGCATCCACGCCCAGGACGACACCGGCTGCGCGGTCGCCAACACCCTGGCCGCCGTCGACGCGGGCGCCACCCACGTCCAGTGCACCGCCAACGGCTACGGCGAACGGGTCGGCAACGCCAACCTCTTCCCGGTCGTCGCCGCCCTGGAACTCAAGTACGGCAAGACCGTGCTCCCCGAGGGCGCGCTCGCCGACATGACCCGGATCTCGCACGCCATCGCCGAGGTGGTCAACCTGACCCCCTCCACCCACCAGCCGTACGTGGGGGTCTCGGCCTTCGCCCACAAGGCCGGGCTGCACGCCTCCGCGATCAAGGTCGACCCCGACCTCTACCAGCACATCGATCCCGCCCGGGTCGGCAACACCATGCGGATGCTGGTCTCCGACATGGCGGGCCGGGCCTCCATCGAACTCAAGGGCAAGGAGCTCGGGTTCGACCTCAGCGGCGACCGCGCGCTCGTCGGCCGGATCGTCCAGCGGGTCAAGGAGCGCGAGCTCAAGGGCTACACGTACGAGGCCGCCGACGCCTCCTTCGAACTGCTGCTGCGCGCCGAGGCGGAGGGCCGGGTCCGCCGCTACTTCCGCAGCGAGTCCTGGCGGTCCATCGTCGAGACCCGTCCCGACGGCACGCACGCCAACGAGGCGACCGTGAAGCTCTGGGCCAAGGGCGAGCGGATCGTCGCCACCGCCGAGGGCAACGGCCCGGTCAACGCGCTGGACCGGGCGCTGCGGGTCGCCCTGGAACGGATCTACCCGCAGCTCGCCAAGCTGGAGCTGATCGACTACAAGGTCCGCATCCTCGAGGGCCGCACCGGCACCGAGTCCACCACCCGCGTCCTCATCACCACCGGCGACGGAGAGGGCGAATGGTCCACGGTCGGCGTCGCGGACAACGTCATCGCCGCCTCCTGGCAGGCGCTGGAGGACGCCTGCACGTACGGCCTGCTGCGGGCCGGGGTCGAGCCGACGGAGTGAGCGCCCCCGGGCCGGCGGACCGGGCACGGG